>NZ_JADBRS010000007.1:0-235838 GCF_014930775.1 Enterobacter cloacae complex sp. P38RS | reverse complement strand
ACGGGTTCTTATGCCTCAGTTGTAAGTGTCTACCATGTCCCCGAACAAGTGTTCACTATGTCCCCGGACCGTACAGAGGGAGAGGGCTGGGGTGAGGGGGAACATACTACACTCGTGGTCATTCCGTTCACTTTATGTTCCTTGCTACTCTGTAACGACAATACCTGTGAACGTGCCAGGGCGGCTCAATCGCCGCCGCCCTGGCAACCCGGGCTCCCGGCGGTAAATCGCCGCTTCGCGGTGCCCTCAGCTTATTCCTTCAGGCTATCGGGTCGGGCATGAGCCTGCATCCCTGCAGGCCACGCCCTCTCGGCGCATCCCTGCGCCTCGCCCCGGCCTTACGGAAACGCTTCGGCGATTTACAGCCGGACCAGGGCGTCGCTGAAAGCCTACAGCCATCATGAAAGCAACTTTATTGCTTCTGCTTAAAATTACTGGGCATGCCTCAGCCCATAGAGGAAGGTTATCTCAATCCAGCGCCTTCACCATCTTCCCGCTCGCCACAAACGTCCCAGCCCCTAGATGATGCAGCGTATTCAACTTATCCCCGTCAAACTGCCAGCGCCCGGCGACAAACGCGCGCTCATCGGCTGCCGCTGAAACCACTTCTCCAAACAGCGTGTCGTATTTCTCTGCCGCAGAGGTGACGGGAAGTAATCGGCACTCCATCCACGCCAGACATTTTTCTTCAATCACCGGCAGCCCGAGCTCAGGGCCGTTCACGACCGGGATCCCGTAGCAGTTGAATTTGTCCTCGTCGCGCCCGCTGACGCTGCCGACAGCATATGTCCAGTTAGCTGCCGCCACGCCGGGGATGACGATGCCAAACTTTCCGCTGCGCTCGATAAGCTCGCGTGACCAGGTACTTTTATCCACCACAATCGCGATGCGCGGCGGTTCAAACTCAACGGGCATGGACCACGCGGCGGCCATCACGTTGCGTCTGTCGAGGTTTTCATCCCGACTGGTAATAAGCACGGTAGGGCCGTGGTTCAACAGGCGGCTGGCATGACGTAATTCAACAGGGCGAAAGTGGCTCATAGGATCTCCTCATCTGTAACGATGAGTATGACGAAAAAGCACGTAAATCAAAGTGAGTGCGTAAAATTAGTTTATAAACAGAACATCACAATCAAAGGAAAATGATGTATGTCCCCCTTTCTGACTGACTATTTTGCCCGCATTGGGTGGGCGCAACCGACAAGGGTTGATATAGACACCCTGCGCGCGCTGCATTTACACCACAATTGTGCGATCCCGTTCGAAAATATTGATGTCGTCCTGCCGCGCGAAATCCATCTTGACGATCAATGTCTGGTCGACAAGCTGGTGACGGCGCGACGCGGAGGATATTGCTTTGAGCAAAACGGCCTTTTCGAACGCGTGTTGCGTGAAGTCGGGTTTAACGTGCGCAGCGTGCTGGGGCGGGTCGTACTGGCAAATCCGTCGCAGATGCCGCCGCGCACGCACCGCCTGCTGCTGGTTGAGCTGAACGGCGAGCGCTGGATTGCCGACGTGGGGTTTGGTGGACAGACGCTGACGGCGCCGATTCGCCTGCTCGCCAACGAGGAGCAGGGGACGCCGCACGGTATGTATCGACTGCTGAGCGAAGGCAACGACTGGGTGCTGCAGTTCCGTCACCACGAGCACTGGCAGTCGATGTACCACTTTGACCTGACGACGCAGTATTTCAGCGATTACGTGATGGGGAACTTCTGGTCGGCGCACTGGCCGCAGTCCCATTTTCGTCATCATCTGCTGATGTGTCGCCACCTGCCGGACGGCGGCAAGCTGACGCTGACTAACTTCAACTTTACCCACTGGCAGAACGGTCACGTGGAGGAGCAGATCCATTTGCCGGATGCGGAGGCGCTGTATAAGCTGATGCAGGAGCGGTTTGGCCTTGGCGTTGATGATCCGAAACACGGCTTTACACTGGCCGAGCTGACGGCAGTGATGGCGGGGTTTGATACGCATCCGCAGGCAGGGAAATAGCCCGGTGGCGGCTACGCCTTACCGGGCCTACGGGAGTGTGAACGTAGGTCGGGTAAGGCGTAGCCGCACCCGCACCCGACAGAATCAACGGCGCGATCTCACCACCTGATACCGACGGGTAAAATACTCAAACGGTGCGCTCCACACGTGCACCAGACGGGTGAACGGGAAGATGAGGAAGATCGTCATCCCCAGCACCAGATGGACGCGGAAGATCGGCGCGACGCCGCTCAACATCTCCGACGAGCCCCCCTTAAACGTTACGATCCCCTGCGCCCAGCCGACCAGTTTCATCATCTCGCTTCCGTCAGGATATTGCGCGGAGAAAGGAATGGTCGACAGCCCCAGGATGCACTGAAGCAGCAGGATACTCATGATGATAATATCCGGCGTGGTGGACGTGGCGCGTACCCGCTGGTTGAAGAGGCGGCGGATCAGCAACATTGACCCACCAATCAGCGTCAGTACGCCGCAAATGCCTCCCGCAATCATGGCCAACTGCTGTTTAACCGCGACGGGTAAAAACCAGGCGTACATCCAGTGCGGGGTTAACATGCCGAACAGGTGCCCGAAGAAGATCCCCAGAATCCCGATATGAAACAGGTTAGAGGCCCAGTTCATCCCGCGCTTGCTGAGCATCTGGCTCGATGAGGCCCGCCAGGTGTATTGCCCGTAGTCGTAGCGCAGCCAGCTGCCGAGGAAAAAAACGGTAGCACAGATATACGGGTAAATATCATAGAAAAACACGTTCAGGTAATGCGTCATTTTGGGCCTCCGGCGCTGACGTCCACGTACTGCGGCGCGACGTCCTGGCTAAAGCGTCGTTGATATTGCTGCATCGGCGAACTGTCGCACGATGTGGCGTTGTCTTCGATAAACTTCACCTGTTCCTCTTCCCACACGGCGTCCAGTGCCTGACGGGTATCATCCCGTTTTTCACCGGACACCTGCTTCGCCACGCTGTCGCTGGAAAGCCGTGTACCGGCCATCGTCAGCAGGGCGTCAAACAGCTGGTAATGCGCCTCGCCGCGCTGCTTGAGGCGACCACCAATCAGCGCCAGGATCGGCGCGACATTTTGCAATCCTTCACGCGCCTCGTCGTCGGTGACGAGGCTGAGGTATTCCAGGTAGAGCGGCAGATAGTCGGGCAGCTCGCGACAGTCCAGCTCCAGCCCGGCTTTCTCATACTGGCTCATCAGATCGACCATCGCCTGACCGCGATCGCGGGACTCGGCGTGAACGTGCTCGAACAGCAGTAGGGACGTCGCGCGCCCGCGTTCGAACACCTCGCACCATTCGGCCTGCTTATCCAGCAGTGGGGCGCTCAGGTGCTGCTGCGCAAACGGCAGCAGCATGGGCGCGTCCTGCTCAACCAGGGAAAGCGCCTCATCGCGGTTTTCCCACAGCAGCTCATCGGGATACTCAATCAGCAGCGCGATGATTTTAAGGATCTGCATTATTCTCCCTCCCCGTGTTCGCGCACCTCGGTGATGTTAATCGCGTCGATGCGGCTGCTGTTGAAGAGGTTGAATTTGGTGTCGGAGCCGTGGCAGCCGTCGCCAAAGGTGAAGCCGCAGCCGTTTTTCTCCGGGAAGGCGTCGCGCGCCATTTCGCGGTGGCTGGTCGGGATCACGAAGCGGTCTTCGTAGTTAGCGATGGCGAGATAGCGGTACATCTCCTCAACCTGCGCTTCGGTCAGGCCCACTTCCTCAATGGCGCGGGTATCGGTCACGCCTTCCACAGTCTGGGAGCGTTTATAGTGACGCATCGCCATCATGCGCTTCAGGGCGCGCAGCACCGGGCCGGTATCGCCCGCGCTGAGCATGTTTGCCAGGTACTGCACTGGAATGCGCAGGCTTTCCACGGCAGGCAGGACGCCGTCACTCTGCGGCAGGCCGCCCGCATCCGCGTAGGACTGAATCGGCGACAGCGGCGGCACGTACCAGACCATCGGCAGGGTGCGGTATTCCGGATGCAGCGGCAGGGCCAGCTTCCAGTCCATCGCCATCTTGTAGACCGGCGAACGTTGCGCGGCGTCGATGACGTTCTGCGGGATGCCCTGCTTCAGCGCTTCCTCAATCACCGCCGGATCGTTCGGGTTGAGGAACACGTCGCACTGGCGCTCGTACAGATCGGTTTCATGCTCGGTGCTGGCGGCCTCTTCAATACGGTCCGCGTCGTACAGCAGCACGCCGAGATAACGGATGCGCCCGACGCAGGTTTCCGAGCAGACAGTCGGCTGGCCGGACTCAATGCGCGGGTAGCAGAAGATGCATTTTTCTGACTTGCCGCTTTTCCAGTTGAAGTAGATTTTCTTGTATGGACAGCCGCTGATGCACAGGCGCCAGCCGCGACATTTATCCTGGTCGATCAGCACAATGCCGTCCTCTTCGCGCTTGTAAATCGCGCCGCTCGGGCAGGTGGCCACGCAGCTCGGGTTCAGGCAGTGCTCGCACAGGCGCGGCAGATACATCATGAAGGTGTTTTCAAACTGGCCGTACATCTCCTTCTGGATCTTCTGGAAGTTGCGGTCGCGGGCGCGCTTTTCGAACTCGCCGCCCAGCAGCTCTTCCCAGTTTGGCCCCCAGACGATTTTGTCCATCCGCTTACCGTCGATCAGCGAGCGGGGGCGGGCGGTAGGGAGGTGATCCCCCTCCGGTGCGCGGTGCAGATCCTGATAGTCAAAGGTGAAGGGTTCGTAATAATCGTCAATCTGCGGCAGGACGGGGTTGGCGAAAATCTTCGACAGCACGCCCATTTTGCCGCCGAGGCGCGGCGTCAGCTTGCCGTGTATGCCGCGGATCCAGCCGCCTTGCCACTCTTCCTGATCTTCCCAGTTTTTCGGGTAGCCAATCCCCGGTTTGGTCTCTACGTTGTTAAACCACGCATACTCCATCCCTTCGCGCCCGGTCCAGACGTTCTTGCAGGTGACCGAGCAGGTGTGGCAGCCGATGCATTTATCGAGATTCAGAACCATGCCAACCTGTGAGCGTATTTTCATTTTTTCGCCTCCTGTACCTGATCCCGACCTTCGCCGTCCAGCCAGTTAATATTTTTCATTTTGCGGATCATGATGAACTCGTCGCGGTTCGAGCCGACGGTGCCGTAATAGTTAAAGCTGTATGCTAGTTGCGCATAGCCGCCGATCATGTGCGTCGGTTTTGGGCAGACGCGGGTGACCGAGTTGTGGATCCCGCCGCGCCGTCCGGTCACTTCTGACCCCGGAATGTTCAGGATGCGCTCCTGGGCGTGGTACATCATGGTCATGCCCGGCGGCACGCGCTGGCTGACCACCGCGCGGGCGGTTAGGGCGCCGTTGGCGTTGAAGGCTTCGATCCAGTCGTTGTCCTCTATGCCCAGCTCGCGGGCGTCGGTTTCGCTGATCCAGACGATGGGCCCACCGCGCGACAGGGTCTGCATCAGCAGGTTTTCGCTGTAGGTGGAGTGGATGCCCCATTTCTGGTGCGGCGTCAGGAAGTTCAGCGCTTTTTCCGGGAAGCCGTTCGGCGGGATCTCGCGCATGTGGGTCACGCTGCGGGTATCAATCGGTGGGCGATAGGCCACCAGGCTCTCCCCGAAGGCGCGCATCCACGGATGATCCTGATACAGCTGCTGGCGGCCCGAAAGGGTGCGCCACGGGATCAGCTCGTGGACGTTGGTATAGCCCGCGTTATAGGAGACGTGCTCGCTCTCAAGGCCGGACCACGTCGGGCTGGAGATAATTTTGCGCGGCTGCGCCTGAATGTCGCGGAAGCGGATTTTCTCGTCTTCCTTGTTGAGCGCCAAATGGGTGTGGTCGCGCCCGGTCAGTTCCCCGAGCGCTTCCCAGGCCTTCACCGCCACCTGTCCGTTGGTTTCCGGGGCGAGGGCGAGGATCACCTCCGAGGCGTCAATGGCGGTTTCAATGCGCGGGCGGCCTTTCGCCGGGCCGTCGAGCTTGACGTAGTTCAGCTTGCCGAGGAAATCGACCTCGTTCTGCGTGTTCCACGAAATGCCTTTCCCGCCGTTGCCGAGCTTGTCCATCAGCGGGCCGAGGGCGGTGAAGCGTTCGTAAGTTTCCGGGTAGTTACGCTCGACCACCGCGATGTTCGGTGCCGTTTTACCGGGGATCAGGTCACATTCCCCTTTGCGCCAGTCCTGAATATCAAACGGCTGCGACAGCTCCGCCGGGGAGTCATGCTGCAGCGGCTGGAGCACCACGTCGGTTTCTGTGCCCAGATGGCCAACGCACACCTCGGAGAAGTCTTTGGCGATGCCTTTGTAGATCTCCCAGTCGCTGCGCGATTCCCACGCCGGGTCAACGGCGGCGGAAAGCGGATGAATAAACGGGTGCATATCCGAGGTATTCATGTCGTCCTTTTCATACCAGGTGGCGGTCGGCAGGACGATATCGGAGAACAGGCAGGTGCTGGACATGCGGAAATCGAGCGTCACCAGCAGGTCGAGCTTGCCCTCGATGGCGGCGGTTTGCCACTCCACCTCTTCAGGCTTCACGTCATCCGTTGAGCCTAAATCTTCACCCTGAATGCCGCTCTCGGTGCCGAGCAGGTATTTCAGCATGTACTCGTGGCCTTTCCCGGACGAGCCGAGCAGGTTAGAGCGCCAGACGAACAGGTTGCGCGGGTGGTTCTTGCCGTTGTCCGGCTGTTCGCAGGCGAAGCGGATATCGCCCGATTTCAACGCCTGAACGGTGTACTCCTGCGGCGTCATGCCCGCCGCGTCCGCACGCGCCTTGACGTGCAGCGGGTTGAGGTTGAGCTGCGGGGCCGACGGCAGCCAGCCCATGCGTTCGGCGCGAACGTTAAAGTCGATCAGATGTCCGGTGAACTTCGACGCGTCCGCCAGCGGGGAGAGCAGCTCCTGCGCGGTGAGCTTCTCGTAGCGCCACTGGCTGGCGTGGTTGTAGAAGAACGAGGTGCTGTTCATCTGGCGCGGCGGGCGGTTCCAGTCCAGCGCGAAGGCCAGCGGCAGCCAGCCGGTTTGCGGGCGCAGCTTCTCCTGGCCGACATAGTGGGACCAGCCGCCGCCGCTCTGCCCGACGCAGCCGCAGAAGACCAGCATATTGATCATCCCGCGATAGTTCATGTCCATGTGGTACCAGTGGTTCACCCCGGCACCCAGAATGATCATCGAGCGACCGTGCGTTTTGTGCGCCGTGTCGGCGAACTCGCGGGCAATTTTTTCGATCAGGTACGCGGGCACGCCGGTGATCTGCTCGCCCCAGGCGGGCGTGTAGGCTTTGATCTGGTCATAGCTGTCTGCGGCGTTACTGTCTTCCAGGCCGCGATCGAGACCGTAGTTAGCCAGCACCAGATCGTAAACGCTGACCACTCGCTTCTCGCTGCCGTCGGCGAGCGTCAGGGTTTTGCTCGGCACGCGGCGCGTCAGCACCGGCTCCTGCTTCACGCTGCGAAAATGCGGGTTTTCGTTGCCGCCAAAGTAGGGGAACGCGACGTCCGCCACG
The DNA here is from genome assembly GCF_014930775.1 of Enterobacter cloacae complex sp. P38RS. Classification (NCBI taxonomy): domain Bacteria; kingdom Pseudomonadati; phylum Pseudomonadota; class Gammaproteobacteria; order Enterobacterales; family Enterobacteriaceae; genus Enterobacter; species Enterobacter cloacae complex sp. P38RS. The sequence goes on along the minus strand of NZ_JADBRS010000007.1, from coordinate 228,379 downwards.
CTGTCGTGGGTAATCAGCAGGGAGAGTGTGAGTTCTGTTTCATGGCCCGCAGCCTGAGGCTCCAGGTTCCATTTGCCTTTTTCCCCCCAGCGGAAGCCGATCGAGCCGTTTGGCACCACCAGGTTACCGGCAATATCGAAGGCGACGGTCTTCCACTCCGGGTTATTGGCTTCCCCCAGCCCGTCGACAAGGTCCGAGGCGCGCAGCATCCGGCCCGGCACCACGCGACCGTCAGCCTGCTCGTCCAGCAGCACGAGCATCGGCATGTCGGTGTAGCGGCGGCAGTAGTTAAGGAAGTAATCGCTCGGGTTATCGAGGTGGAACTCTTTGAGGATGACGTGGCCCATCGCCATGGCGAGGGCGCTGTCGGTGCCCTGTTTGGGGGCCAGCCACTGGTCGCTGAGCTTGGCGACCTCCGAGAAGTCCGGCGTAATCGCAACGGTCTTGGTGCCTTTGTAGCGCACCTCGGTAAAGAAGTGGGCGTCGGGAGTACGCGTCTGCGGCACGTTCGAGCCCCAGGCAATGATATAGCTGGAGTTGTACCAGTCGGCGGACTCCGGCACGTCGGTCTGCTCGCCCCAGGTCATCGGCGACGCCGGCGGCAGGTCGCAGTACCAGTCGTAGAAGCTCAGGCAGGTGCCGCCCAGCAGGGAAAGATAGCGCGTTCCGGCGGCGTAGGAGACCATCGACATCGCCGGAATAGGCGAAAAACCAGCCACGCGGTCCGGGCCGTAGTTTTTGATGGTCCAGACGTTAGCGGCGGCGATCAGCTGGTTCAGCTCTTTCCAGTTTGAGCGGATAAACCCGCCTTTACCCCGCGCCTTCCTGTAGCTTTGCGCCTTTTGCGGATCGTTCTGGATGGCATCCCAGGCCAGAACCGGATCGGTATGCTGCGCCAGCGCCTCGCGCCAGAGTTCAATCAGCCTGCGGCGCACCAGCGGGTACTTAAGGCGGTTGGCGCTGTAGAGGTACCAGGAGTAGCTTGCGCCTCGCGGGCAGCCGCGCGGCTCGTGATTGGGCAGGTCAGGGCGGGTGCGGGGGTAGTCGGTCTGCTGGGTTTCCCAGGTCACCAGGCCGTTTTTGACATAAATCTTCCAGCTACAGGAGCCGGTACAGTTTACCCCGTGGGTGGATCGCACAATCTTGTCGAACTGCCAGCGCTGGCGGTAGCTGTCCTCCCAGTCGCGGTTGGTGTGATACACCTGCCCGTGCCCATCGGCGAAACTGTCGCCTTTTGTTTTGAAGTAACGGAAACGGTCCAGCAGTTTGCTCATGACATTTCTCCTGCTTCGATAGCATGGCCGGAGTGCGATGCATCACGCTCCGGCGAAGATGTAGTTTTTATTTTTTTGAGGATTTACGGCCATACACCAGCCAGGTGACCAACACGCAGACGATGTAAAACACGAGGAAGACTTTCATGGCCCCAACCGGCGAACCGGTCATTGCCAGCGATGTGCCGAACGCCTTAGGGATAAAGAACCCGCCAACGGCACCGATGGCGGAGATAAAGCCCAGCGCGGCGGCGGTCTCCGTCACCGCTTCATGCTGCGCCTGCTCGTCCGTGCCGCCCTGCTTCTTGACGCGGTCGAGGGTGATTTGGCGAAAGATAATCGCGATCATCTGGAAGGTCGAACCGCTGCCCAGCCCGGCGGTGAGGAACAGGCCCATAAAGACCAGGTAGAAGGCGATAAAGCTGCCGGAGCCAGAGCCGGGGAGCGTCAGGAAGATCAGGGCGCTGAAGATAGCCATAAAGACGAAGTTAATCAGCGTGACGCGCACGCCGCCCAGCCTGTCAGAGACCATCCCGCCCGCCGAACGCGCCAGCGCGCCGATCAGGGGGCCAAAGAAAGCGAGGTGCAGGATGTTCACGTCCGGAAACTGGGTTTTCGACAGCATGGCAAAGCCCGCCGAGAAGCCGATAAACGAGCCGAAGGTCGCCAGATAGAGCAGGCTCAGCAGCCAGAGGTGAAAGCGCTTCAGTACCGGCAGCTGGCTGGCGATAGAGGCTTTAGAGCTGGCGATATCGTTCATGCCAAAAAACGCCGCAAGGGTTGCCAGCAGCAGCAGCGGCGCCCAGACCCAGGCCGCATTGGCCAGCCACATCGTTGAGCCGTCTTCCTGCGGTACGCCGTGCACGCCGAGGAAGGTAAACATTGGCAGGAAAATCACCAGCGGAGCAAACAGCTGCATCACGCTGACGCCCAGATTTCCCAGCCCGCCGTTGATGCCCAGCGCGCTGCCCTGTCTGGCCTTTGGGAAGAAGAAGCTGATGTTACCCATGCTGGAGGCAAAGTTGGCCCCGGCAAAACCGCAGAGCAGGGCAATCACGATAAAGACCCAGTAAGGTGTCGCGGTGTTCTGAATGGCTATCCCCAGCCAGACGCAGGGGATAATCAGGATAACGGTGCTCAATACCGTCCAGTAGCGTCCGCCAAATATTGGCACCATAAACGAGTAGGGGACGCGCAATATCGCGCCAGAGAGTGAAGGTAATGCCGTTAGCATAAAAAGCTGATCGGTGGTGAAATTAAATCCGACTTTATTCAGATTGACCGCAACGGCGCTAAATAACATCCACACGCAAAACGCTAATAGCAGGCAAGCTACAGAAATCCATAGGTTTCTTCGTGCAATATGTTTTCCTTTATTCTCCCAAAATTGCGCGTTTTCAGGTTTCCAGTTACTCAACAGATGGGGATTACTTTTATCACTTTGTTGCGACATATCGCCCTCTTGCTTACCATGTTTGAAAGAAAAATGAAGTAAAAACAAAAAGATGATTAAAGAAGTGTTATTGGTTTTTTGGGATGCTTTGGGATACATCTGAAAGGATAGATAAAAAAGCGAACCCCCGAGATTAGAATGAAAATAAGGGCTCGCTTAATGTGTTACTAATTGTAACATTTTGCGTAATTTATACTCCGGAAGGAGTATTAAAACAATTCCAGCGTGATAAGTTTGTCGAGATGTTTATTAAATGCCGCATCGTCCATTTCAGGCATATTTAATACGGTGATCCCATCCAGGCCACAAACCAGCCCTATTAAACGCCAGGCGATATTTTCCGCCCGATCGGTAAGCGTGAACGCGTGGGCATCAGCCCCGGCGCGGATAATCGCCACGGTTTCCTGATGCCACATCTCCATGGTGAGGACATAAGCCGCTTTGATCTCGGGATCACGGCTGGCAAGAATTTGGGCTTCCCGCCAAAGACGAATGTAAGGTTCAAGCCCACCGTCGTCACTGCCGAGCATGCTGTGCAACCGTTCCCGCCAGCCGGCGTTTTCACCCACCACGTCGGCATCCAGCAGCTCGCGGATCACGCGCACAAACGCCAGCGATTTTAACTCGCCGCCGGAGGCAAAGTGGTGGTGGACCTGCCCGGTCGCGACGCCCGCTTCTGCGGCAATGCGCCGTACCGTCATGGCTGCCAGCCCCTCGGCCAGCGCCACGCGCATCGCAGCCTGTAAGATCGCTTCCCGCCGCTCTTCCTTGCTCAAATAGCGCATTTTTTCTCAACTCTCAATAAGACCGAAACGAGTGTAACAAAAAGCTGGACAGTTGTTCAACTTTACGTAGGATCGGATTCTGGACATGTGTCCATGTTTAAAATGAAAAGGAAATTTATGTTTCGTCAGTGGTTAGCGTTAGTAATTATCGTGCTGGTGTACATCCCGGTGGCGATTGACGCGACGGTGCTGCACGTGGCGGCGCCGACATTGAGCATGACGCTGGGTGCCAGCGGAAACGAATTGTTGTGGATCATTGATATTTACTCGCTGGTGATGGCGGGGATGGTGCTGCCGATGGGTGCCCTGGGTGACCGCATTGGCTTTAAACGCTTGCTGATGATCGGCAGCACGCTGTTTGGCCTGTCGTCCCTGGCGGCCGCGTTTGCACCGTCGGCAGGGTGGCTGATAGCGGCGCGCGCCTCGCTGGCGATCGGTGCGGCAATGATCATTCCGGCTACGCTTGCGGGGATCCGCACGCTGTTTACCGACGCGAAAGATCGCAATATCGCGCTCGGCGTCTGGGCGGCAGTGGGTTCCGGCGGGGCGGCGTTTGGTCCGCTGATTGGCGGTATGCTGTTGGAGCACTTCTACTGGGGCTCGGTATTTTTGATCAACGTGCCTATCGTGCTTATTGTCGTTACCCTTGCCGCGCGCTTTGTCCCGCAGCAGGAAGGGCGTCCTGAGCAGCCGTTAAATATCAGCCATGCGCTCATGCTGATTGTGGCGATTTTGCTGCTGGTCTACAGCGCCAAAACCGCGCTAAAAGGCGTTATGTCGCCGTGGCTGGTGGCGTGTACCTTGCTCACGGGTGCCGTAATGCTGTTTATTTTTGTGCGCATCCAGCTGCGCGCCCGCGTGCCGATGATCGACATGCGCCTGTTCTGCCATCGCATCATTCTGAGCGGCGTGGTAATGGCGATGACCGCCATGATTGCCCTGGTCGGGTTTGAGCTGCTGATGGCGCAGGAGCTACAGTTTGTCCACGGCTTTACGCCGTTCGAGGCGGGCATGTTTATGCTCCCGGTGATGGTGGCAAGCGGATTCAGCGGGCCGATTGCCGGTGTGCTGGTGGGCCGCCTGGGGCTGCGCATTGTCGCTGCCGGGGGGATGGGGCTCAGCGCCGTCAGCTTTATCGGCCTGTCGATGCTCGACTTCAGCACGCAGCAGTGGCAGGCGTGGGGGCTGATGGTTCTGCTTGGCTTTAGCGCCGCAAGCGCGCTGCTGGCCTCGACCTCCGCCATTATGGCTGCCGCGCCGAAGGAGAAAGCCGCTGCCGCAGGGGCGATTGAAACCATGTCCTATGAACTGGGCGCCGGGCTGGGGATCGCTATTTTTGGTCTGCTGTTGACCCGCAGCTTCTCGGCGTCCATTGACCTGCCGCAGGGGCTGAATGCCTCGCTCGTCGATAAAGCCACGTCATCCATTGGTGAAGCGATGAAGGTGGCGCAGGAGCTGACGCCGTCCCTCGCGGAGCCGGTGATTGAGGCGGCGAAAAGTGCGTTTATTACCTCCCACAGCGTGGCGCTGGGGAGTGCGGGCGGAATGCTGCTGTTGCTGGCAGTGGGGATCTGGTTTAGCCTGGCGAAGGTGCCGAAGCCGTAAAACACGCCCGGTGGCGCTGCGCTTACCGGGCCTACGGGCGCGGTTGTCCGAGCCGCGCCACCCGGTTTATTTTTCCTGGGCCGCGGACAGGACGCTGTGCAACAGCACGTTCGCCCCTTTCTCCGACCACTCTGGCAGGATCCTTTCCGCTTCGTTATGGCTGATGCCCTTCACGCAGGGGATAAAAATCATGCTGGCAGGGGCTATTTTGCTCACATAGCAGGCGTCATGTCCCGCGCCGGAGACCATCGGTTTCGCCGAGTAGCCCAGTTCCGCCACGGCCTTCTCCGTGCGGGCCAGACATTCGGCATCAAAAGCGATGGGGGCGTAGTCAAAAATGCGCTCAACGACAGCCGCCACGCCGCGCAGGCTCAGGCTTTCAGCCACCTTATGCAGCGCCGCCTCCATGGCTTCCAATGCCGTCAGCGCCGGATGGCGAAACTCCACGCTGCAGACCACCCGAGACGGCACGACGTTGCGCGAGTTTGGCGTAACCTGCGCCATACCGATGGTCGCACGTCCGTCCGGTGCGTGCCGATAGCCAATCTCCTCCACCTTCAGCGCCAGCTCCGAGAACGCGGTCAGCGCATCGCGTCGGCTGTGCATCGGCGTGGTGCCCGCGTGGGCGGCAAACCCGTCCAGCGTCAGGGTAAACCAGCGCTGGCCCATTGCCGCGCGGACTAACCCGATATCCAGGGCTTCGTCTTCCAGAATCGGGCCCTGTTCGATGTGCAGCTCGTAGCAGGCGTGAACCGGAAACGCACGGGCAGGGGCTTCACCCCGGTAGCCGATGCTTTCCAGCGCTTCACCCACGCTGATACCGTCGCTATCCGCGCGGGCATGGGCGTACGCTTCGCTAAATTGCCCCGTCCAGACCCCTGAAGCGAGCATGGCTGGCGCAAAGCGCGCGCCTTCTTCGTTGGTCCAGTTGACCAGCACGATGTCACGCTCCGTCTCAAGGTGATGGTCATTGAGGGTGCGCAGCAGCTCCAGCCCGGCCAGCACGCCGTAAACCCCGTCGTAGTTCCCTCCCAGCGGCTGGGTATCCACGTGCGAACCGGTCAGGACCGGCGCAAGCTGCGGGTTTTTCCCCGCGCGGCGGATGAACATATTGCCCATGCTGTCGACGTCGCAGGTAAAACCGGCGTCCAGCGCCCAGTCGCGCAGCAGGTTACGCGCAATACGATCTTCCTTGCTCAGTGCCAGACGGGTGACGCCACCGGCGGGCGTGCCGCCGATCTGCGCCATCATCTCAAGCGTTGACCACAGCCGTTCGGCGTTGACGCGGATCATGACTTGTCCTTACCGCTGCGGTAGCGGAAATCACAGCACGCACCGCCCTGCATAATGGTCGTGGTGCGGGTTAGCTCTACGTCCGGCGCATAGCCAACGATGAATTTTTCATCGCGCGCGCAGGAGAGCAGGTGACCAATCTCGCCCAGCCCCATCTCGTGGTACATCTCCGCGTAGCGACAGCGGGTCACGTTGTAGTTGTACTGCTGGTCGTCAGCGTCGATCACCTTCACGTCCAGGGCGTTATCTTTCTCCCACAGATACTGCAGGGCGATAAAGCTCTTGATGTTCGCGCCGTTGGGTTCTTTGCTGGCAAACCCTTTACCAGCGTCAATCGCGGCCTGCTCAATGGCCTCGCCAATCACCGCCTGGGCGCGGGCTTTCCCTATCTCGCGCACCAGGATTTCATAAATTGGCTTAATAATTTCAGCTTCAATTTTGCGGCGGGCGAGAATGCCCAGCTCATTATTATCACTCATCACATTGCCTCACTGCGTTACTTCGCTTTTGCGCCGCCCAGCACGGTCTGCGGCTGCCATTTGCCGTCGACAACCTTATAGACCGTGAACGACGGCGATTTCAGGTTGCCCTCTTTATCAAACGCGATCTGTCCGGTAACGCCGGAATAGCTGATGGCGCGCAGGGCGGGTAGATAGTCTGATGGCTCAACGGAGTCTGCTTTTTCCATCGCCGCAACCAGCACGCGGGTGGCGTCATAGGCGAACGGGGCGTGCAGTTCGATATGGGTGTGGTAGCGGGCCTGGTAGGCCTGTTCGAATGCCTTTCCACCCGGCATCTGGTCAACGGGCAGGCCCGGCTCCAGCGCCACAACGCCTTCGCCTTCTTTCTGCGCCAGCTTCAGGAACGTCTGGCTGACGAATCCGCCTGCGCCCATCAGCGTGGCATTCATGCCCAACTGTTTAATGCGGCGAGCCAGCGGTGCGGCCTGGCTGTCGACGCCGCCGAAGAAGATCAGATCGGCGTTTTTACTGCGGATGGCGGTCAGCACGGCGCTGAAATCGACCGTTTTGTCATCCACATACTGACGGTCGACAATTTTCACGCCCTGGGCTTCCAGCGATTTAATAAACTGGTCTGCAAGCCCCTGACCGAAGGCGGTACGGTCGTCGATTACCGCAATGCGTTTGGCTTTCAGGGTGTTAACCGCGTACTGACCGGCGAGCTGGCCGCCGTCATCGTCGTGTCCCATCACGCGGAAGCTGGTATCAAAACCTTGTTGCGTATAGGCGTGACCGGTCGCGACCGGTGCCACCTGGGCGATGCCCGCATCGTGATAAACGCGGGCCGCTGGAATGCTGGTGCCGGTGTTCCAGTGGCCGACCACGCCCGCCACATCGCTGTCCACCAGACGCTGCGCGACGGCTACGGCAGTGCGCGGGTCAGACTGATCGTCTTCGGACTGCAGTTTGAAGGTGACCGCTTTGCCGCCGATGGTCGGATGCTGCTTGTTAATGTCGTCAATAGCCAGCTGCGCGCCGTTCTCCAGATCTTTCCCGATACGGGCGGACGGGCCGGTGAGCGGGCCTGCCAGACCGATCACCACGGTTTCGCCGTCGGCGGCCCACGAGGACGTTGAGGCAAGACCGCCGAGCAGAATAGCGGCGCTGAGCGCACTGATTTTTACTGTTTTCATTGTATTTCCCTGATGTTGGCTGGTGTGGTTAAACGGGCATTTCGCCCAAATAAATGTGTGCAATCTGGTCGTCGTTAAGCAGCGCTGTCGATTCGCCATGATGAACAATGCTGCCGCTGTCCATCACCCATGCGCTGTCGGTCACTTCCAGCGCGAGCCGGGCGTTTTGTTCGATAAGCAGCAGGGCGACGCCGCGCTCGCGCAGCCCGGCAATAACGGCAAATATGTTCTCGACCATCTTCGGGGCAAGGCCCATCGACGGCTCGTCGAGGATCAGTAGGCGCGGGCGGCTGAGGAGGGCGCGGTTAAGGGCCAGCAGCTGTTGCTCGCCGCCGGACAGCAGCCCGGCAAGCTGGTGCTGGCGCTCGCCCAGACGCGGGAAGCGTTCGAAAATCTCGTTCATCTCGCGCTTAATGGTGACAGCGTCACGTCTTAGCCAGGCGCCCATCTGCAGGTTTTCCAGTACCGTCATGCGGGAGAAGATCCCGCGGCCCTCCGGGACCATGACCAGTCCGTCGCGAAGCAGGGTCTCCGGGCTCTGTTTGCGGACCGGCTTACCGTTGAATTCAATACTGCCGCTAAAGCTTTCCAGCCCGGTAATGGCGCGCACGGTGGAGCTTTTCCCCGCGCCGTTAGCGCCGATCAGCGTAGCCTGTTCGCCCTCGTGCAGGGTAAAGGAGACATCGCGTACGGCCTGAATGCCGCCGTAATGCACGTCCAGACGTTCTACCTTCAGTAATTCAGACATGGGCGTTACCTCCAAGCCAGGCGGCGATCACTGCCGGGTCGCGCCGCACGCTTTCCGGCGTACCGCTGGCGAGCGTTTTACCGTAATCAAGCACCGTCAGGCGATCGCAGATGCCCATCACCAGCTTGACGTCATGTTCAATCATCAGCAGGGTTTTGCCGTCATCGCGGATGCGGATGAGCAGCTCGCCGAGCGCCACTTTTTCCGCCGCGTTCATTCCGGCGGCGGGCTCGTCCAGCGCCAGCAGCAGCGGATCCGTCGCCAGCGCGCGGGCGATTTCGAGGCGACGCTGATGACCATAGGCCAAATCGCAGGCGCGATAGTGGGCGAACTGTGCAATGCCGGTATAGTCCAGCCAGTGCCAGGCCAGCTCGCGGGTCTGCTTCTCTTCCTCACGGGCGCGTTTATGGCGGCTCAGCGCGGCCCATAGGCCGTTACGGGTGCGCACGTGGCGGCCCACCATCACGTTTTCCAGCACCGACATCTCGTTGAAGAGGCGCACGTTCTGGAATGTGCGGGCAATCCCGGCGGCGGTGACTTTCTCTATGTGCTTTGGGAAGTAGGGCTTATCGGCAATCGAAAACTCACCGCTGTCCGCCGGATAAAGCCCGGTGATCAGGTTAAAGCAGGTGGTTTTTCCCGCGCCGTTGGGGCCAATCAGCCCGTAGATTTCCCCTCTGTTCACGGTAATCGAAACGTCATCTACGGCAGTCAGCCCGCCGAAGCGTTTTGACATGTTGCGTACGGTTAACAGGCTCATGCCTTCACCTCCTTGTGGCGTACCGGCCAGAGGCCTGACGGGCGCACCAGCATGACCAGCACCAGTGCCAGACCGTAAAACAGCTGGCGCAGCACTTCCGGGTCAATCAGTACCGTACCGAACAGCGCCTGCTGAACCGGCGCTGCCTGGCTGCGCAGCAGTTCCGGTAGGGCGGTAAGCAGTACCGCGCCCAGGATCACGCCCGGTATGTGCCCCATACCGCCCAGCACCACCATCGCCAGTACGGCAATGGACTCCTGCAGCGTGAAGGATTCCGGGGAGACAAAGCCCTGAAACGCGCCGAAAAGCGCACCTGCTATGCCGCCAAAGGAGGCGCCCATCGCAAAGGCGAGCAGCTTATAGTTACGCACGTTGATGCCCATCGCGCGGGCCACGTCTTCATCCTCGCGGATGGCGTGCCAGGCGCGGCCAATACGGGAATGCTGCAGGCGCAGGCAGACAAAAATAATCGCTACAATCACCAGCATCAGCAGGTAGTACCACAGCCACAGGGCGGGCACTTTGAAACCAAACCAGTGGTAGACGCCGCTAAACTTCAGGCCGAACAGGTTCAGCGTATCCACCCCGGTAATGCCCTTTGCGCCGTTGGTGATGTTTACCGGACGGTCGAGGTTGCGCATCAGGATGCGGATAATTTCGCCAAAGCCGAGGGTCACTATCGCCAGGTAGTCCCCGCGCAGCTTCAGCGTGGGCGCACCGAGTAAAATCCCGCACACTGCCGCCACGAGGGCCGCCAGCGGAATAATGAGCAGATACGAGGTGTGCAGCCCATCCGGGAACCAGACGCCGAGGATCGGAAACACCTCCAGCAGGTGTGGGGAGGCCATCAGTGCCGCGAGGTAGGCGCCGACGGCGTAAAAGGCGATAAAGCCCATGTCCAACAGGCCGGTATAGCCGACCACAATGTTAAGCCCGAGCGCCAGCATGATGTAGAGCAGGGCGAAGTCGATAACGCGCACCCAGTAGTTGCCGCCGAGTTGCGTGGCCACCACGGGCGCAATCAGCAGCGCGAGGCAGAACAGGCTCATGCCTGACCAGAATTTGCGCGTCGTCGTCGGGGCCTGAATTTGAAGTGTTGTCATGGTATTCCTTACGCCCTGTGCGCTACGCGCTCGCCCAGCAGGCCAGCTGGACGGAAGACCAGCACCAGGATCAGCACCATAAAGGCAAAGACATCCTGATAGTTGCTGCCAAATACACCGTGGGTCAGTTCACCCAGGTAGCCTGCGCCCAGCGCTTCGATAATGCCGAGCAGGATGCCGCCAATCATGGCACCCCGAATGTTGCCAATGCCCCCCAGCACGGCGGCGGTAAAGGCCTTGATCCCGGGTAAAAAGCCCATCGAGAAGCTGGCGTTACCGTAGTTGCTGGCCATCATTACGCCTGCCAGCGCGGCAAACGCCCCGCCAATGGCAAACGTCAGGGTGATAATGGCGTTTGGGTTAACCCCCATCAGCGTGGCCACGCGCGGGTTTTCCGCCACGGCGCGCATGCCGCGCCCCAGGCGGGTGTATTCCACCAGCAGCCAGAGCCCGGTCATCACCGCCAGCGCCAGCGCCACGGTGACAATACCGGTAACGGTCACGATGGCGGGAGGGTGCATTTCACTTCCTGACGTCACGGTAATCGGATCCATGGGCAAGATCTGCGGAAACATCAGCGGGTTGCGCGTCCAGATAATCATCGCCACGGTTTGCAGCAGGACGGAGACGCCGATACCCGAGATCAGCGGCGCCAGGCGCGGAGCGTTGCGCAGTCGACGGTAGGCAAAGCGCTCCACGGCCATGGCCAGTAGGGCGCACACGGCCATGGCAATCATCAGGGCAACGCCGAGCTGCAAGAGCAGCGGCATATGCGGGAAGGTGCTATTCAGGGCGTTAATGGCGGAGAGCGTGGTGAGCGCGCCGACCATCAGAATATCGCCGTGGGCAAAGTTAATAATGCGCAAAATGCCATACACCATGGTATAGCCCAGCGCGATCAGCGCGTAGATGCTTCCCAGCATCACACCGTTGATCAGTTGTTGTATGAGTGTATCCAACGTCTGTACCCGCAAAGTGCTCGTTCTGCGGCTACCATCCAATAAATGAATTAAATTGTAAAATACGCATCTATTATTTCTTATGATAAATAAATATTGTTTTATGTTTATGATTTAAATGAAAATAGTGAATGCCTGCTTTTGGGTGAAAAGCCTAAAGAAATCAACATATGAATAAAACAGAACAATTGGCGAGCCTGACGGCGTTTGCAGAGAGCCGCCTGGCAAACGATCCGCCGCTTCGGGCCGTACGTGCATTCGAGGCCATCGCCAGGCTGGGGAGCGTCACGCTGGCCGCGCAGGAGCTGGATATCTCTCCGTCGGCCGTCAGCCATCAGCTCAAGGTGCTCGAAGGATACCTGCAAATGCCGCTCACGGAACGTCAGGGACGCAGGCTGGTGCTGAGCCAGCACGGGCGGGAATATTACCGCTCGATCCGTGCGGCGTTTAACGTGTTGCGCCAGGCGACGGAGCACCTGGCGGAGCAGGCGCAAACGCGTCAGGTCACCATCAGCCTGATTCCGCTTTTTGGTATGGGGTGGTTTATCCCGCGCTTGCCTGCGTTCATGCGCGCCAATCCCCAAACCGAGATCAACGTGGTGTATGCCAATCACCGTAACTATCTGAGCGACGCGTCGGATATGTCGATTCGTTTTGGTAACGGGCAGTGGGCGGGGTATCAGAGTGAAAAGCTGATTTCCGGCCAGATGGTGCCGGTATGCAGCCGCGCGTTTTTGCGCGTTCATGGCCATATCGACACGCCTGAACAGCTGCTGCAAATGCCGCTGCTGCACGATGAAGAGCGTACGAGCTGGACGCAGTGGTTTTTGTTGCAGGGGGTAAAACGACCACTCCGGCGCAGCGGCCCGCTGTTTGAAGACGGGCTGTTGACGCTGGCGGGCGTTCAGGCAGGGCTGGGATGTGCGCTCATGCGTGAGCCGCTGATTGCGCCATATCTTGAGAGCGGCGAGCTGGTCAAGATATTTGACTTACCGATTGATGACGGGCGCGATTATTACCTCTGCGTGCGCTCAGATTCAGAGATGACCGAAGACGGCAAGCTGCTGCAAACCTGGCTGCGTCGGGCGGCAGGCGGGGAGTTGTCTGTCGGGTAAAAGCGGAAGATAAAAAAAGCCAGCGTGCTACGCTGGCTTTTGTACTGACAAATCTTAGAACTGGTAGGTCAGACCCAGCGCAACGATGTTGTCGGTACCGATACCTGCTTGGCGAGTGAACTGGTTGTCGTCCAGCAGGTTGATTTTGTAATCCACGTAGGTGGACATGTTTTTGTTAAAATAGTAGGTGGTGCCGACATCAATGTATTTAACCAGATCCTGGTCGCCGAAGTTCTCGATGTCTTTACCTTTAGACTGCAGGTAGGCGATGGATGGACGCAGGCCAAAGTCGAACTGATACTGAGCCACAACTTCGAAGTTTTGCGCCTTGTTTGCAAAGCCGTAGATATCGCTGCGGTTACCGTTAGAGGTGCCGAAACGGGTTGCGTTATAGGTCTGAGAGTACTGCGCCGCGAGGTAAACGTTGTTCGCGTCGTACTTCACGCCGCCGCTGTACACTTCAGCGCGGTCGCCTTCACCGTATACGCCAGCCGCATTCTGGTCAGCGGTACGGCGAGAGGAAGACATTGCACCACCGACGCTGAAGCCTTCACCCAGATCGTAAGTCAGAGACGCGCCGTAGCCGTCGCCGTTCTGGTTCAGCAGGCTGCGGCCGTTGGTGTTTTCACCGCTTACGCTGCCGTTTTTACCCTGGTACTGCAGGGCAAAGTTCAGGCCGTCAACCAGACCGAAGAAGTCCTGGTTACGGTAAGTTGCCACGCCGTTTGCACGAGACTGCAGGAAGTTGTCGGCACCGTAGGTGTCACCGCCGAATTCTGGCAGAACGTCGGTCCAGGAGGTCACGTCGTAAATCACGCCGTAGTTACGGCCGTAATCGAATGAACCGGCTTCAGCGAACTTCAGACCTGCGAAGGCAACACGGGTCCAGGACTGGTTGTCGCCTTCGTCCTTGTTACCCTGAATCTGGTATTCCCACTGGCCGTAACCGGACAGCTGGTCGTTAACCTGGGTTTCACCCTTGAAGCCGATACGCATGTAGGTTTTATCACCGTCTGCGCCTGCGTCATCAGAGAAATAGTGCAGACCTGTCACTTTACCGTACAGATCCAGCTTGTTACCGTCTTTGTTATAAATCTCAGCTGCGTTTACAACGCCTGCTGCCAACATGGAAGTGACTGCCACTGCAACTAATTTAAGTTTCATCTTAAATATTCCTTATAATTTTTTTCAGTATTTCCTGAACCATCGCGAACGATTTCTAAACGAGGCTGTTCGTCAACGGCGTGCTATTTTTAAAAATCTTGTAGTTGTCTTTCAATAATAAGTTTCAAAATATGAGTAATAATTTCATTTAGTGTGATCGAGATCGGGTTAATGACGCCTGAATAAAATGTTGTGGCGATTATTTAATCAGTATGAGTTTATTTTTTTGGCAACCATGATGGCGAATATTATTGCATTCCGTGTTATTAAGAGCGGTAATATTCGCAGGGAAGTAGTTACGCAGCGGTGTCAGGTTATGTCAATTTGATGCCGGGGGAATTGACGAAGGAAGCTAATATAAACAGAACATCAACAAGTGCACTAATGTTCTGATTAATATATTACGATGTGATCACATATTAAATTTATGTTAATTTTTCTGCCGGATTTAATCGAACCCGGCATAAATCTGAACCCTATTTTCGTGTAGCGTACCAGCAGAGCAATGACCCGGCGCAGACCATCAGCGCGCCCTGCCAGAACGAAAAAGAGAGGGGGGAGCTTAGCAGCACGGCTGCAAGCGCGGCGGAGAGCACGGGAGTAAAATAGGATACGGCAGCCAGCACCGTGACGTTACCGTGCAGAATGCCAATATTCCATGCTGCATAGCCAAACCCAAGCGCAATGCCGCACATAACGAGCTTCACGATAACCGGAAAGCTGAACACCATTTCTGGCTGATCGCTAATGGTATATTTCACCCACAGGCTCAGCGCAGTGAGCAAAACAAAGAGGGTAATACCGTTTTGCCCTTTGGCAAATTTGGCGGTTACGGTGCAGTAGGCGGCCCAGATAAATGCTCCGGCAAAAGCAAGCGTATAGCTAAGGGGATTAGAGACGACATTGCGGATTATTTCATCAATGTGTAATCCTTGCTCACCTCCTAATACCCAACACACGCCGAGCAGAGCGATAGCTAAACCGGGGACGACCCACAGCGTTGATTTCTGTCCGTTGAATAAAATAGCAAAGACGATCGTCAGGCTCGGCCAGAGATAATTAACCATACCGACTTCTATGGCCTGCGCTCGCGTGGCGGCATAGCCTAACGACAGCGCCAGACAAATTTCATAACTGACAAACAGTACGCTGCCTGCAATAAGATACCCGGGTGAAAAACGTTTAATATCAGGAAATCCTACCGTTACCAGGCACAATAACCCACTGAGGGTGTAAATCATCGCCGCGCCGCCGACGGGCCCCAGCCCCTCGCTTACGCTGCGAATCAGGCCCACCATTGTGCTCCATAGCAGTATTGCCGCCAGCCCCGTGAGCGTTGCTCTCTTTCTGTCCATTACGTTTTCATCGCTAATAAAATCACAGGGAAAATGTATAGCATTAATTCTGACCCTGTCGCGAATTATTCTCTTACGTGTTTAACCCTTAAGGGGTATTCAAACGCGGCAGCGGTGACTATTAAGGGGGCGACGTCAGGCGACCTTGATTTGACGCAAAAAAAACAGGGGCTTTAATGTTAGTTTGCGGCGCGAAGTCTTATCAGATAACGAGGACAACAATGGACGTCAGCCGCAGACAATTTTTCAAAATCTGCGCGGGCGGTATGGCCGGAACCACAGCCGCAATGCTGGGATTTGCTCCCAAAATGGCGCTGGCTCAGGCACGCAACTATAAGCTGCTGCGTGCGAAAGAGATCCGTAACACCTGCACATACTGCTCCGTGGGTTGTGGGCTATTGATGTATAGCCTGGGCGATGGCGCGAAGAACGCCAGAGAAGCGATTTACCATATTGAAGGGGATCCGGATCATCCGGTGAGCCGTGGGGCGCTGTGCCCGAAAGGGGCGGGACTGCTGGACTATGTCCACAGCGAAAACCGCCTCCGCTACCCGGAATACCGCGCGCCGGGCTCCGACAAATGGCAGCGCATCTCCTGGGATGAGGCGTTCTCCCGTATTGCAAAACTGATGAAAGCCGACCGTGACGCCAACTTTATTGAAAAGAACGAGCAGGGCGTGACGGTCAACCGCTGGCTCTCTACCGGGATGCTGTGCGCATCTGCGGCAAGCAATGAAACCGGCATGCTGACGCAAAAGTTTGTGCGCTCTCTCGGCATGCTGGCGGTAGACAACCAGGCGCGCGTCTGACACGGACCAACGGTAGCAAGTCTTGCTCCAACATTTGGTCGCGGTGCGATGACCAACCACTGGGTTGATATTAAAAACGCCAACGTCGTGGTGGTGATGGGCGGTAACGCCGCTGAAGCCCATCCGGTGGGATTCCGCTGGGCGATGGAAGCGAAAAACAACAACGATGCGACGCTTATCGTCGTCGATCCGCGCTTTACGCGTACGGCATCGGTGGCGGATATCTATGCACCGATCCGCTCCGGTACGGACATTACGTTCCTCTCCGGCGTGCTGCTGTACCTGATCGAAAACAACAAAATTAACGCGGACTACGTTAAGCATTACACCAACGCGAACCTGCTGGTGCGGGATGATTTTGCCTTCGATGACGGGCTGTTCAGCGGCTATGACGCTGAAAAACGCCAGTACGACAAAACGTCCTGGAACTATCAGTTCGATGAAAACGGCTATGCGATGCGGGATGAAACGCTGACGCATCCGCGCTGCGTGTGGAACCTTCTGAAGCAGCACGTTTCCCGCTATACGCCGGACGTGGTGGAGAACATCTGCGGCACGCCGAAAGCGGACTTCCTGAAGGTGTGCGAGGTGCTGGCCTCCACCAGCGCCGCTGACAGAACCACCACGTTCCTGTATGCGCTGGGCTGGACGCAGCACACCGTGGGCGCGCAGAACATCCGTACCATGGCGATGATCCAGCTGCTGCTCGGCAACATGGGGATGGCCGGTGGCGGCGTGAACGCCCTTCGCGGACACTCTAACATTCAGGGCTTAACCGATCTCGGCCTGCTCTCCACCAGCCTGCCGGGCTACCTGACGCTGCCGTCGGAAAAGCAGGCCAGTCTGCAAGCGTATCTTGAAGCTAATACGCCAAAAGCAACGCTGCCGGACCAGGTGAACTACTGGAGCAACTATCCGAAGTTCTACGTCAGCCTGATGAAATCCTTCTACGGCGACGCGGCGCAGAAGGAGAATGACTGGGGCTTTGAGTGGCTGCCGAAGTGGGATCAGGCTTACGACGTCATCAAGTATTTCAACATGATGGATAAGGGCGACGTCACCGGTTATATCTGCCAGGGCTTTAACCCGGTGGCGTCATTCCCGGATAAAAACAAAGTCGTGCGCAGCCTGAGCAAGCTGAAGTACATGGTGGTTATCGATCCGCTGGTGACCGAGACCTCCACCTTCTGGCAGAACCACGGGGAATCCAACGATGTCGATCCGGCGTCGATTCAGACCGAAGTGTTCCGCCTGCCGTCCACCTGCTTTGCGGAAGAGGACGGCTCTATTGCCAACTCCGGCCGCTGGCTGCAATGGCACTGGAAAGGGCAGGATGCACCGGGCGAAGCGCGTAACGACGGCGAAATTCTGGCCGGCATTTATCATCGTCTGCGCGAAATGTACCGCACCGAAGGCGGCAAAGGCGCGGAGCCGCTGCTGAAGATGAGCTGGCACTACAAGCAGCCGGATCGTCCTGAGTCTGAGGAAGTCGCGAAAGAGAACAACGGCGTGGCGCTGGCGGATCTGTATGACGCGAGCGGCAACCTGGTCGCGAAAAAAGGCCAGCTGCTGAACAGCTTTGCGCTGCTGCGCGATGACGGGACAACGGCATCGTCCTGCTGGATCTACACCGGCAGCTGGACGGAGCAGGGTAACCAGATGGCCAACCGCGATAACGCTGACCCGTCAGGCCTGGGCAACACCCTGGGCTGGGCATGGGCGTGGCCGCTGAACCGTCGCGTGCTGTACAACCGCGCGTCCGCCGACGTGAACGGCAAGCCGTGGGATCCGAAGCGCATGCTGATCCAGTGGAACGGGGCGAAGTGGACGGGGAACGACATTCCAGACTACAACACCGCCGCGCCGGGCAGCAACACCGGGCCATTCATCATGCAGCCGGAAGGGCTGGGGCGCCTGTTCGCCCTCAACAAGCTGGCAGAAGGGCCATTCCCGGAACACTACGAGCCGATGGAAACGCCGCTGGGGACCAACCCGCTGCACCCGAACGTGGTCTCAAGCCCGGTGGTGCGCATTTACGAAGAGGACGTGCTGCGCTTAGGCAAAAAGGACAAATTCCCGTACGTGGGGACGACCTACCGCCTGACCGAGCATTTCCACACCTGGACCAAGCACGCGCGGCTTAACGCCATCGCGCAGCCGGAACAGTTTGTGGAGATAAGCGAAACGCTGGCGAAGGCGAAAGGCATTGCCAACGGCGATCGCGTCAAGGTGAGCAGCAAGCGCGGCTTTATTCGCGCCGTGGCGGTGGTGACCCGTCGTTTGCAAAGTCTGAACGTGCACGGCCAGCAGGTGGAAACCGTCGGTATTCCGCTGCACTGGGGCTTTGAAGGGGTGGCGCAGAAAGGCTATATCGCCAACACCCTGACGCCAAACGTCGGCGATTCCAACTCGCAAACGCCGGAGTACAAAGCGTTTCTGGTCAACATCGAGAAAGCGTAAGGAGCGATTAAATGGCGATGGAAACACAAGACATTATTAAACGCTCCGCGACCAACCCGATCACCCCCGCGCCCCGCGCGCGGGACTATAAGGCAGAGGTCGCCAAGCTTATCGACGTCTCCTCCTGCGTGGGCTGTAAGGCCTGCCAGGTGGCCTGTTCGGAGTGGAACGATATCCGCGACGAGGTGTGGCACTGCGTCGGGGTTTACGATAACCCGGCGGATCTGAGCGCCAAATCCTGGACGGTGATGCGCTTTAGCGAAACCGACCAGAACGGCAGGCTGGAGTGGCTGATCCGCAAGGACGGCTGTATGCACTGTGAAGATCCCGGCTGCCTGAAGGCGTGCCCGTCTGCTGGCGCCATTATTCAGTACGCCAACGGCATCGTCGACTTCCAGCAGGATAATTGCATTGGCTGCGGCTACTGCATCGCGGGCTGTCCGTTTAATATCCCGCGCCTCAATAAAGAGGATAACCGGGTATACAAATGCACCCTGTGCGTGGACCGCGTCAGCGTCGGGCAGGAGCCTGCCTGCGTGAAGACCTGTCCGACCGGTGCGATCCACTTCGGCACCAAAAAAGAGATGCTCGACGTGGCGCAAGAGCGCGTGGACAAGCTGAAAGCGCGCGGCTACGACAAGGCAGGCATTTACAACCCGCAGGGCGTGGGCGGCACGCACGTGATGTACGTGCTGCATCACAACGACCAGCCGGAGCTGTATCACAACCTGCCGAAAGATCCGGCGATCGATACCTCCATCAACCTGTGGAAAGGGGCGCTTAAACCGCTCTCTGCGGCGGGCTTTATCGCCACCTTTGCGGGGCTGATCTATCACTACATCGGTATCGGCCCGAATAAAGAGGTGGATGACGACGAGGAGGAGCATCATGAGTAAGTCGAAAATGATAGTGCGCACCAAATTTGTCGATCGCGCCTGTCACTGGACGGTGGTCATTTGCTTCTTCCTGGTGGCGGTATCCGGTATTTCGTTCTTCTTCCCGACGCTGCAGTGGCTGACCGAAACCTTCGGTACGCCGCAGATGGGGCGCATTCTGCACCCGTTCTTCGGCGTGCTGATTTTCGTGGTGCTGATGTTTATGTTCGTGCGCTTTGTCCATCACAATATTCCGGACAAGCAGGACATCCCTTGGGTGAAAGGGATTGTCGAAGTCCTGAAGGGTAACGAGCATAAAGTCGCGAAGGTGGGGAAATACAATGCCGGACAGAAGATGATGTTCTGGACCATCATGAGCATGATTTTTGTGCTGCTGGTGACCGGGGTGATGATCTGGCGTCCTTATTTTGCACAGTACTTCCCGATCCAGGTAGTGCGTTACGCGCTGCTAATTCACGCGACGTCGGCCATCATCCTGATTCATGCCATCCTGATCCATATGTATATGGCGTTCTGGGTTAAAGGGTCGATCAAAGGGATGATTGAAGGGAAGGTGAGTCGCCGCTGGGCGCAGAAACATCACCCGCGCTGGTATCGTGATGTGGAACGGCTGGAGGCGAAACAGGAAAGTACGGAAGGGATGAAGTAAGACCTGCGCCGTCGGCTCTGCCCGGCGGCGCTGCGCTTGCGCGGGCCTTCATGTGTTAGTCAATAAACGATCAATTGCCGCTATAACGTCATGACGTGCGTTACGTAAATTACAAACATAGTCTTTAGGATTGATTTTGTTGTTGTTAAGGTTGGTTATCATCGGTGAATAAATCAGAAACGTTTCAAAGTCGATATTTACGCCCGGAGCCAGATGGCTCTGCCATAACGGCAACTTATTATTTCTCGCGAGTGGCACAATTACGCGTGTGGCAAGATCATCATAACAATCATCCTGAATGAGCATATAATAGGGAAGTTTGTCCCGTGTAGCCGCAGATGTATTACGGTAAACATTAAATTGTCTCAGCATTAAAGCACCCTGAAAAACTCATCATCAGTGATGGTTCCGTGTTTCTCCACAAAATCATTCATTGCCCGTATAAATGCACGATCCTCTTCTGATGGCTGCCGCCGCCTGGTTGAGTTTTGTTCTGCATGACACAAGGGCTTACGCGATGTGATGTTCTGGCCCAGCTCTGCTTCTGTGGTATGTTTCATCGTTATCTCCTTTGTTGGTGCGGTCATTATCAACCGCCGCCAACAAAAAACAATACTGTATCCCCTGGTAATCTATATTCTGCGAGCCGCCTTCCAATTATATCAGAATCGCTCCTCTACATACCGGAACGGGTATTTCGTGGGTTTAACTTTGCCGATTTTGCGCTTAGGTAAATCCACCTTGTCGAGGTGAATTTCTTTATACGGGATCTGCGAAAGCAGATGCGAAATAATATTCAGACGCACGCGTTTTTTATCTTCAGAACGCGCGACAAACCACGGTGCCCAGGCGGTGTCAGTGGCTTCAAACATGGCGTCGCGCGCGCGGGTGTACTCGTCCCAGAGGTTAAAGGATTTAATATCCATCGGCGACAGCTTCCAGATCTTACGCCCATCGTTAATGCGGTCGCGCAGGCGGCGCTCCTGCTCTTTCGGCGTCACCTCCAGCCAGTACTTCAGCAGGATAATCCCGGCATCGACCATCGCTTTTTCCATAACCGGCGCGCCGTCCAAAAATTTCTCCGCCTGTTCCTCCGTGCAGAACCCCATCACCCGCTCCACGCCCGCGCGGTTATACCAGCTGCGATCGAAGATCACGATTTCACCCGCCGAGGGCAGGTGAGGCACATAGCGCTGGAAGTAGAGCTGGCTTTTCTCTTTATCCGTTGGGGCAGGAAGCGCAACAACGCGAAACACGCGTGGGCTGACGCGCTCGGTGATCGCTTTAATGGTGCCGCCTTTGCCGGCGCCGTCGCGTCCCTCAAAAACAATGCACACCTTCAATCCTTTGGCGACGACCCACTGCTGGAGCTTAACCAGTTCGACGTGCAGGCGGCGGAGCTCTTTTTCATACTCTTTGGTCTTAAGGGGGGCATTCGATGCGACATCAACAGCGACAGGGGTTTTCTTTTTGCTTCCCATGATTGTCATCCTCAGGTTGTCCGGCGTGGAAAAAGCGAGGCCGCACTATGAAGTGTAATCCACCTGAATTAATGGATTAACGTGTCAGCCAGCTGATTTGAACTGGCTCACCATACAAGATTATTTAATAATGCCCTCGCGAATGATTAACCGGTGGTTGAGGCATGAAAAAGACAATATTTTCGTTGGCGCTTGGCACATTTGGCCTGGGTATGGCTGAATTTGGCATTATGGGGGTGTTAACCGAGTTGGCGCATGACACCGGTATTTCGATTCCCTCCGCTGGGAATATGATCTCGTTTTATGCCTTCGGTGTGGTGATTGGCGCGCCGATTGTAGCGCTGTTCTCCGGCAAGTTCTCGTTAAAAACGACGCTGCTGTTTCTGGTTGCCATGTGCGCAGTCGGAAATGCCCTGTTTACGTTTTCTACGTCGTATTTCTGGCTGGCGCTGGGGCGTTTGATCTCCGGTTTTCCGCACGGGGCCATTTTTGGCGTCGGGGCGATTATCCTCTCTAAAATTGCGCCACCCGGGAAGGTGACGGTCGCGGTGGCCGGGATGATCGCCGGGATGACCGTGGCCAACCTGGTGGGCGTCCCGCTCGGCACCTGGCTGGGGCACCAGTTCAGCTGGCGTTACACCTTTTTCCTGATTGCTGCGTTCGACGCGCTGGTTATCCTCTCGGTTCTGCTCTGGGTGCCGGACATCCATGACAAATCAGAAATCAAATTGTCCGAGCAGTTTCAGTTCCTGAAGAAACCGGAACCCTGGCTGATTTTTGCCGCCACCATGTTTGGCAATGCTGGCGTGTTCGCGTGGTTCAGCTTCGTTAAGCCGTTTATGGTCAACGTTTCTGGCTTTTCCGAAGGGATGATGACGGCCATCATGATGCTGATGGGCCTTGGCATGGTGTTGGGCAATCTGCTGAGTGGCAAACTCTCGGGGCGCTTTAGCCCGCTGCGCATTGCGGCCATCACCGATATGGTGATTGTCGCCTCGCTGCTGCTGCTTTTCGCCCTGGGCGAACTGAAAACGGCCTCGCTGGTGATGGGCTTTATCTGCTGTGCCGGGCTGTTTGCGCTCTCTGCACCGCTGCAAATTTTGCTTCTGCAAAATGCGAAGGGCGGTGAGATGCTGGGGGCAGCCGGAGGGCAGATGGCGTTTAATCTCGGCAGCGCGATCGGGGCGTACTTTGGTGGGATGATGATTACCCTCGGCTTTAGCTGGCGCTACGTCACGCTGCCTGCGGCGCTCCTCTCGTTCTCGGCCATGAGCGCGCTGTTGATCTACGGTTACCTGCGGGCCAGACAGGCTCAGGCTAACGCTCGCGCGCTAGCCTGATTGCATTCAGGCAAGCCAGGGCTCGCCCAGGGTCAGCATCAGGCGGTTGGCCCAGGCGAAGAACGCAGCGGACTGCACCAGGTCCAGCTGGGCTAAGGTGTCCAGCCCCTCTTTTTCCAGAGCGGCGAGGTGCAGCGGCGTGGCGGCCGGCGGGGTAACCGACAGCGCTGCCGCAAAATTAATTTCCGCCTGCCAGCGTGCAGATTGCCCCTCGCTCAGGGACTGTCCCGGACGCACGGCCAGCAGGGCCTCTACCGCCGCGTCATCCTTTGACAGCTGGCTGGCTTTGCGCGCATGGACAGAGGCGCAGTAGATGCAGCCGTTGATTTTACTGGCTACCGTTGCGGCCAGCTCGCGCTCGGCGCGCGGCAACCCCCCCGGCGTATAAAAAATCCCTTTATCGGTCAACGTGCGCTGTTCAAGCACCGGCAGGTTGCGCCCCAGCAGGCGGAAGTAGTCGGAATCGGTATGGCCAAATTTCGCCAGAACGGCAACCTCGTCATCATGGAAGTCCGCCAGCGGTTTGGCGTCGATCCACGGCTCCCAGCCCAGCTCCTGCTGGGTGAACGCGACGGGAGCCGTCTTCCCGGAGACCGTGGTTGCGGTTGTATGCCAGATGCCTGCCGCCACCGGCACATCGCTTGCCACAACCGGCTTGTCATTTAGCAGCCGCAGCCCGGCGACGAGTCGGCTCTGAAAGCTGACAAACGCAACAAGCTGCGCCAGGGTAACAATGCCTTCCTTGCTCCAACCCGCCTGGATCAGCGCCTTTAACGATGTCGGCGTGGCTTCAACGGGTGAGAAGGTCAGCAGACGCGCGAAATTCAGCGCCGGGGTCAGACGGTCTGAGGTCGGGTCGGCCAGGCCAAACCCCGCATAGTGCGCGGCCAGCGCCTCCGCGTTGTGCCACCTGGCGACTTTTGCCGCGACGGCGAAGCGCTCGTCCAGCGCAAAATCGCTATCCAGCTGGGTAAATAAGACTTCGTAGCTGCCCTGGGCGTGGCGCGTGGCGGCGTCCCGCGTGGTGCGCGCCTCTGCCAGAGGGGAACCGGGTTTAATTTCCGCCAGCTCGGCGAGAATGTCCTGACTTAATGACATAGGTGTCTCCTCAAAGGATGTGGGGGGCAATATGTTCGGCGATCAGTTCGATGGATCGCAGCGTGTCGCGATGGGTGGGCTCGACCGAATGAACCTGGAACGAGATATCCGTGGCGCGCCTGAGAATGGAGTCCGCATGCAGTGAACGCAGCACCGTCTCGGGCGAACCGATATGGGCGTCGAACTGGCGACGAAAATCTGTGACAGTGTCACCTTTAATCGCATGTCCGGCAGCGCGATGCTGCTGGGCCTGCCTGGTGAGACCCGGCGTGGCGACCTTCAGCGCGTAGTCATCGCTGTCGGCGACGAACGCCGTGCGGGAGGCCAGAATACGCGGCGCAATGCCCGCAGGCAGTGCCTCAAGGTAGGCATCCACAATCGGGTTCTGGATCGCGTCGAGCGTTAAATCCAACTGGTCTGCCGGGCGCGGCTGCGTGCGGGAGAGCATCAAACCGTGTCCGGCCCGCGCGGCGCGAACGGCACCGTCGACGGAAAAGGTGGCAATCCAGATCCGTTCAGCCAGCTGTGGCGCTGGCGGATAAAGGTGGTTATTCGGATGGGTGAGCGAATCCCCGCGCCAGGCGCTCTGGATCACATGCAAATGGTCAGCAAAGGCCGCGCCGCGCTGTTCAAACGTCAGTCCGAACGGCAGGAAAGAGGTCGGCGTGCCGCCCGAACCAAAACCGACTTCGAGACGCCCATCGGCGAGTAAATCCAGCACCGCCGCATCTTCCGCCACGCGCAGCGGGTTTTCCATCGGCAGGGTAATGATGGCCGTCCCCAGGCGGATGGTTTCGGTATGCGCCGCAACGTGGGCCAGGAACAGCAGCGGCGACGGCAGGCCGCCTTCACTTTCGTGGAAGTGGTGCTGGGCAATCCAGGCGCTGTCAAAACCGTGGCGTTCGGCGTGGCGGATCTGTTCGGTTGCCAGACGATAGCGCTCCTTTGGCGTGGCGTCGTCAAGCAGGCGGGTGAAAAATCCCAGTCGTTTTCGCGTCATGCGAACTCCTCCGTAGCGGGTGAAAAATGGGGAATGGCGGCAATCAGCTCGCGGGTATAGTCGTTCTGTGGCGACGTGAATAAGGTCTCGACGTCACCGTGTTCGACCACCTGACCGCTGCGCAGCACCGTGACGCTGTGGGCGATCCGGCGAACGGTAGAGAGATCGTGCGTGATGAACAGGTAGGTCAATCCCAGCTGCTGCTGCAGCTGCTGAAGCAGTGCCAGAATCTGCGCTTGTACGGTGACGTCCAGCGCGGAGGTGGCTTCGTCCAGCACCAGAATAGTCGGCTCCAGAATCAGCGCCCGGGCAATGGCTACGCGCTGGCGCTGCCCGCCTGAAAGCTCCCGGGCGGTACGGCTCAGGAGTTCGACGGGCAGGGCAACCCGCTGCGCCACGGTCTCCACCCGGACCTTTCGCTCCGCTTTGCTCAGGCGAGAAAAATTCTTCAGGGGCTCTTCGACGATCTCGAACAGCGTCTGACGCGGGTCGAGAGAGGCGAACGGGTTCTGGTAGACAAACTGGATCTTCTGGCGCAGCTGGCGTCGGGCCTCGCGGCTCAGGTCGGTGGCATCAATATCATCAATAATGACCTGTCCGCTGTCCGCCTGTTCAAAACCCAGCAAAATACGGGCGAGGGTGGTTTTCCCGGAGCCGGATTCACCGACCAGCGCATGCGTGCTGCCGCGCCTGACGTCAAACGTCACCCGATCCAGCGCCTGAAGGTGATGACCTTTGCCCAGCGAGAACCGTTTGCTGATGGCGCGGGCGCGAATGGCCGGTGACGCCAGCGGAAGGCCAGCTACCGGGGCGATGGTCAGGCGCTGGCCCTGGAGATCGCTCAACAGCTGGCGGGTGTAGGCGTGTTGCGGCGTGCGGACAATGTCGGCGGTGTCGCCGTGCTCCTGAACCTCACCGTTGCGAAACACCAGCAGCCTGTCCGCGCGCTGGGCAGCCAACGCCAGATCGTGAGTGACAAACAGAACCGCAGTACCCGATTCCCGGCGCAGGATATCCAGCAGATCGAGAATGCGTTTTTGCACCGTCACGTCCAGCGCGCTGGTGGGCTCATCGGCAACGATCACGTCCGGGCGCAGCGCAATGGCGATGGCAATCAGCACGCGCTGTTTCATCCCGCCGGAGAGCTGATGCGGATACTGCTTCATGCGCTGTTCGGGATGGCTCAGGCCGACCTTTGTCAGCAGGGCGAGCACCTGCTCGTCGCGCTGGAGTGCCGTTACCTTTTGGTGCTGCTGAATAATTTCCCCGACCTGTACGCCGATCGTCTTTACCGGGTTGAGTGAATTACCCGGATCCTGCGGAACCAGGCTGATTCGCGCGCCGCGAAGGGTATCGAGACGCTTCGCTGACCACCGGCTAATCTCCTCGCCGTTGAGCACGATTTTCCCGGCATCGCGTCGGGCGTTATCCGCCAGCAGACCGATGATCGCCTGTGCCGTGGTTGTTTTGCCGGAGCCGGATTCACCGACAAAGGCCAGCATTTCCCCCCGCCGGAGGGTGAAGCTGACGTTATGCACCACCTCGCGCCACTGGCGCGCGGTACGGTAGCTGATGGTCAGGTTTTCTACCGAGAGTACGGTCATTTCAGGCCTCCGCTGAACTGCTGGCTGATACGGTTGGTGGCAAGCACGACGGCGATGACGACCACGCCGGGGAAGGTGGTTAACCACCAGGCGGTAGAGAGATAGTTACGGCCTTCGGCAATCAATAAGCCCCATTCCGGAACAGGCGGCGGGGTGCCGTAGCCGAGAAAGCTCAGCGTGGAAAGCGCCAGAATGGCCTGACCAAACTGCAGCGTGGCAAGGCGAGGACGGCGGTTAAGGCGTTGGGCAGGATGTGTCGCCACAGGACCGCCAGGAACGTCCCGCCGCTGCCAAACGCCGCCTCGACATAATCCGTATGGCGGATGCGCACCACTTCACCGCGCGCGAGGCGGGCGAAGCTGGCGATGGAGGCCACGCCGACGGCAATGGCGGCGTTAACGGTGCCAAACCCGAGCAGAATAATGACCGTCAGCGAGAGCAGCAGAGAAGGAATGGACAACAGCACGTCGACAAAACGCATCAGGAAAGACTCGACGCGTCCCGCGAACGCGCCGGCGATCACCCCCAGACCGGTGCCCACCACCAGCCCCATCGTGACGGCAGCGAGCGCCGCGCTCAGAGAGTGGGAGGCACCATACACAATGCGGGTGTAAACATCGCGGCCAAGCTGATCGGTGCCGAGCCAGTGGCCCGCCTGCGGTGCCAGACGTTGTGCTCCGGCGATGCCCTCAATCGGGCTGTAGTGGGTTAACAGGCCGGGGGCTACGGCAGCAAAAATCGCGAGAATAATCACCGCCCACGCCAGCCACAGTCCCGGCTGCCACGCGACGCCCTGCCAGCCGGGAACGTGTTTTCGCGCGGCGGCAGCGTAATCGACCAGGCTCATGATGCACCTCCGGTAACGGTTTGCAGACGGGGATCCAGCAGCGGCATCAGCAGGTCCACCAGCAGATTGATCAGGACAAAGCCGAGAGCGGAAATCATGACCACCGCCTGAAGCACGGCGATGTCCTGGTTGTTCACCGCCTGCTGGGTCAGCTGCCCGAGCCCGCTGCGGCCAAATACGGTTTCGGTGATCAGCGCTCCGGCAATCAGTTCGCCCAGCAGCAGCCCGGCAATATTGAGTACCGGCAGCAGCGCGTTGCCGGTGACGTGACGCCACAGGACGGCGGTTTCACTCAGCCCTTTGGCGCGGGCGACGGCGACAAACGGCTGCGTCGCCACCTGGTCCAGGCTGCGCATCAGAATTTGTGCCAGCGGGGCGGAGATCGGGATCGCGACGGTGACGATCGGCAGGATCAGCCCCTGCAGCGGCGTCGGGTTAATCACCGGGATCAGCCGCAGCTGGAAAGAAAAGAGCTGGATAAGGGCAATCCCCAGCCAGAACGTGGGTAAGGAGATAAACAGGACCGGCAGAGACTGGTGGGTATTACTCAGCCAGCGCAGACCCGGCAGACGCGATGCAAAGGCCAGCGCAAACGCCAGCAGGACCGCGAGTACAAACGCGGGCAGGGCGAGGCTCAGGGTATCCGGCAGATTGCTGGCAATCAGCTCGCTGACCGGCACCCCGGCCTGTAACGAGTAGCCGAAATCTCCGCGCAGCATCGCCAGCAGCGTGTGGCCGTATTGCTGCCACAGCGGGCTGTCCGCGCCGTAGGCCACGCGCATCTCCTCGATTTGCGCCGGGCTTAGGCCCAGGTCCGGGTTCTGAAATTTAATCAGCACCGCGTCGCCAGGCAGTACCTGGAGCAACACGAACGAGAGGGTAAAGGCGGCCCACAGCACCAGCAGCCCGTGACCAAGACGTTGAAGAAGTGCGTGGCGCATCGTCAGCTCCTCAGTGTTTCTCAATCCAAGCGCCGTAGAACGACGGGCGGCCAACCGCTTCAAAATTGACGCCTTTTAGCCACGGCGCACCGGCAAAGACCTGTGGCTCCTCGAAAATCGGAATGACGTAGGCGTTATCCAGCAGGTAGCGCTGGGCATCGCCGGTCAGCTGCAGGCGTTTTTGCGGATCGACCTCTGAGGAGATATTTACCAGCAGCGCATTCAGCTTGTCGTCGCGGAAGCTTTTGACCTTGTCGCTGGAGCCGCCTTTTTGCAGCAGCGCGTCGCGGTTAGCCGGGTAGAACATGCTTTTCACCACGTCCGGATCGGCGCGGCCCACTTCGGAGACGGTTAACGGGGTTTTCTGTGGATCAAGGTTATCCAGCGTGCGGCTGCCAGCGTCACCGGCTTTTACGTTCAGCACTACGCCCACATGACGCCACTGCTGGGCAACCAGCTGCAGCACCTCTTTGTTTTGCGGCTGCGGCAGGGATTCATATACCGTCAGCGCCAGCCGCTGGCCGTCTTTGGCGCGGATCCCGTCGCTGCCCGCTTTCCAGCCCGCCTCGTCCAGCAGCTGGTTGGCTTTTGCCGGGTCAAAGGTCAGTTTGTCGCTGAGATCGACAAAGCCTGCGGCGGAATCGGCAATCACCGACTTCGCCTGCGGATAGTTGGCCGAGAAGAGGGTCTCGACCACCTGCTTTGCATTCGTGGCATGCAGCAGCGCCTGTCGCACGCGAATATCGGAGACCAGCGGGTTATCCGGGCGGAAGCTGATACTGTCGTTCACCCCGCGCGTTGGAGCGGCGTAGATTTTATAGCCCTGGTCTGTAGCCTGCTTTTCGTCATACGCCTGCACCTGGCGAATAAAGTCGGCCTGACCGGCCAGCAGGGCGCCGACGCGCACGCTGTCCTCCTGGGTCACGATAAATTTGATGCCGTCCAGATTGGCTGGACCCTGTTGCGTCAGGCTTTTGGGCCCCCACTGGTAGTCCTTACGGGCTTCGAGCGTCACTTCGCGGCCGAGCTTCTCGTCCTTCACCACAAACGGGCCGGAGCCAATGATATGTCGGGCATCCCCCAGCTCTTCAAAGTTGCGCTTCAGCGTGCTGAGCGAGACCAGACCTGAGCCAATCGTGGCGGTGCCCTGCAGGAACCCCGGCGACGGTTTTTTGAAGTAGAACTTCACGGTCAGCGGGTCGACCACTTCGCTGCGATCGTAGTTATTGATCACTTCTGACACCGGCAGGCGCTGCGCCTTGTTGCCTAAACCGTAAGTATCAAAGTTTTTTGCTACGGCGTTGGCGTCCAGCGGCGTGCCGTCGGAGAAAGTGATCCCCGGGCGAATTTTGAAGGTGTATTCGGTTTTATCGGCGTTGGTGGTCCAGCTTTCGGCCACCCACGGTTCGACCTGCAGCGTCTTTGGATTTTGCCACGTCAGTTTGTCGGTGATCTGGTTCAGAATGCCGCCGTTCGGGTAGAAGCCGCCGGCAGGCGGATAGAGGTTGGTGTGCGCCTGTTGTTCCAGATAAATCAGCGTGCCGCCTTTGACCGGCGCATCGGCGGACCAGGCTGCAGTTGTCGTCAGAATCAGCGCCGTCAGCAGAGGCAGACGAAATGGGGTTTGCATGGTGAATTCCTTTGTTATCTTCTTGTTAGCGTCGGATTCATCATCGGGCGCGGGGGAAAACAAGGGAACAAAGGAATTAAGATAAGGATTGCCGGAAACTGAAAATAAAAACGCCCGTTAGCGGGGCGATGGCGGGGGCCTAAACGAATTTCGCCAGCGGGTCGGCGGCGGCAAAGGCGACCGTTTTGTCTGCTAATGGCGGATAGATCAGCTCATTCGTGATGGCGATTTTGATCTTCTTCGCCTCGTCGCGGACGGATTTGACGGCCTGTTCCCAGCCCTCGGTATAGACCGCGCCCCACGCGCCTAAATCCAGGCAGGTAACATAGTTCACCTGACGATAAGGGTAAGGAGCAACGTTCAGCAGGCTGGCGGCAGCGTTATGACCGGCAAATTTGCCTAGCTGGATCGCGTGCTGGCAGGTCATCAGCGCCGTGTTGCCCGCATCGTCTGTTTTGGCGTGAGCCATATCGCCGGTGGCATAGACGTCAGGATATTCGGGGACCTGCAACGTTTCTGTCACAACCAGGCGGCCCTGGCTATCGCGTTCACCGTCTATCTGCAGGCTGAGGGGATTTGCCTCGACGCCTGCGGTCCAGACGACGGTCGCAGCAGCAATACGTTCACCGTTTTTCAGCGTTATGCCGTGAGCATCAATGGCTTCAACTTCACTCTTCAGCCGCCATTCAACGCCCAGCGCCTCACTCGCCTCTGCAATCGTTTTACGCAATGCGTCGCTATAGCGGCCGCCAATGACTGGCCCCCTTTCAACTACGACTATTTTAATCTCTGTATTGTCGCCAAAACGGGCACGCAGTCGGGCAGGTAGCTCCGTTGCCAGCTCGATGCCGGTAAAGCCGCCTCCGCAGACTACCACGGTGTTGCGCTCGGGCGTGGAGGGACGTAACGCCAGTGAATCAAGGTGACGCTCAAATACCTGTGCGGATTCCAGCTGGTCGATGTCAAAGGCGTAGTCAGCCAGGCCGGCAATCGGTGGGCGTTTGGTCTGGCTGCCCGTAGCGAGGATCAGCCTATCGTAGGAAGCCGTAGCATGCGCGCCATTGGACATCCGGTATAAAACGGTTTTCGCCGTGGTATCAATTTGTTCCGCGTGTCCGGCAATGAATGTGATATCAAGCTCGGCAAACAGGTCAGTCAACGGGGCGACCAGCGTTGACACCTTCTCCTCATAGAAGCGTGGCCGAACGCGGAGTTCGGGTAAGGGGGCCAGAACCGCAATCTCCAGACTGTTATTACCCTGCTTCTCAGAGAGACGTGCCGCGCTCACGGCTGCCCACATACCCGCAAAACCACTGCCTACGATTAAAATCTGCTTTTTCATATTCTATCCTTTCTCCCGCCAGGCTTCATGCCTGACATAACTGCCACTATACTTGTCGGAGTTAACTCCGACAACTTCTTTCTGAGTTAAAAATCGTTATAATGCTCCGAACACTAATTCGGAGTTAACCATGGCGTTTTACAGTTCCGGTGTGGAATACGGCATTCACAGCCTGATGTGTATGGTGGATGCGAAGGGCAACGAGCGTGAGATGAGCGTCCGTGAGATGGCTGCTTTGCAGGGCGTGCCGTATGACTACCTCGGCAAAATCTTCACACGCCTGTCACGTGCCGGGCTGGTCATCAGTACGGAAGGCAAGGGCGGGGGCTTTAAGCTGGCGCGTCCGGCGGAGCTGATCAGCGTGCTGGATGTGGCGCATGCCATTGACGGCGAGAAAAACATGTTCGAATGTCGTGAAGTGCGCCAGCGGCTGGCCGTGTTTGATGAAGCACCGCCTGCCTGGGTCTGCGACGGCCCGTGCGGAGTACGTTCAGTCATGGATAGCGCGCAGCAGCGGATGGAAGAGGAGCTGGCGCGTCATACTATTCTCGACCTGGCGCGTAAAATGTACCGAAAAGCGCCGGACACCTTCCAGATTGAGGTTCAGGAGTGGATTTCAGTTCGTCGTTCGTCGTAGCAATGAGCCGGGTAAGGCGTAGCCACTACCCGGCAAAAGGTGTTTACGAGCGTAAGTCGATCACCATACGGCCACGGATCTGGCCCTGTTCCATCTCTTTAAAAATGGCGTTGATGTCCTCGATAGGACGCATCGTCACTTTCGGTACTACTTTGCCCTCGGCCGCAAACTGGAAGGCCTCCTGCAGATCCTGACGGGTGCCAACCAGCGAACCTACCACCTGAATACCGTCCAGCACCAGGCGCGGAATGTCCAGGCTCATCGCTTCCGGCGGCAGGCCAACGGCGACCACGCGGCCACCGGCACGCACGGCATCTACCGCCGAGTTGAAGGCCGCTTTTGCGACGGCGGTGACGACTGCGGCATGCGCGCCGCCGGTTTTTTCCTGCACAATCTTAGCGGCATCTTCGCTGCGTGAGTTGATGGTTAAATCCGCACCCATGCTCGCGGCCAGCTTCAGCTGTTCATCGTTAACGTCCAGAGCGATGACTTTGGCATTAAACACGTTTTTGGCGTACTGCAGCGCAAGGTTGCCCAGCCCGCCCAGACCGTAAATCGCGATCCACTGGCCCGGTTTTATGCCGGAGATTTTCACCGCTTTGTAGGTGGTGACACCGGCGCAGGTGATGCTGCTGGCCGCCGCCGAATCCAGACCATCCGGCACTTTTACCGCGTAATCCGCGGTGACGATGCACTCTTCCGCCATGCCGCCGTCAACGGAGTAACCGGCGTTTTTCACGTCACGGCACAGGGTTTCGTTACCGGTATTACAGTATTCGCAGTGACCGCATCCTTCAAAGAACCAGGCCACGCTTGCGCGGTCGCCGACTTTCAGCGACGTCACGCCAGGGCCGACTTCTTTCACGATACCAATACCTTCATGGCCCAGGATTACCCCGGTTTTATCGCCAAAATCACCGTTCTTCACGTGGAGGTCGGTATGGCATACACCACAGCACTCCATTTTCAGCAGGGCTTCCCCATGCTTAAGCGGGCGTAAGGTTTTTTCAGTGACATTGACCTGATGATCCTGAGTAACAACAGCAGCCTTCATGTGTATCTCCTTGTTCATGATAAGAATCTGCATAGCAGGTGTAGTACCCCTTAAGGATTAATACATTAGCCTGGTAATGCAAGGCTGCGGCAACATAATGTCATCATTTGATTCGATTTCAGATTAAGAATACGGCGATCCTCTAATAATTAAGGGGGAAAATGCTGGCCCGGCGAGGCGCTCGCCGGGCGCAGATTTACAGCTGGGCTTCAATCTCCTCAATTTCTCTTCGCCATTGCGCCTGCAGCTGCGGCTTCTGATGTTTCGGCTTACGCGCCAGATCGTCTTCCAGCAGCGTTTCCAGCGCGATCAGCCGCTCCAGCAGATCGTCGTACGGCGAGGGTTGAACCTCGCCAGCGGTGACGACAGGCGCGGCGGATGTCCCCAGCCCCGCGCTTTCACGCAGCCGCTCAAACACGGCTTCAGCATCGTGCCACTCGCTCAGCCAGCCGTCCTCAATCAGCCAGAAACGGTTACAGCTTTGGCTAATTAACTGGCGATCGTGGCTGACCAGCAGCACGCCGCCTTCGAACTGTTGCAGCGTTTCCGCCAGTGCCTCTTTGCCTTCCATGTCGAGATGGTTGGTGGGCTCATCCAGAATCAGCAGGCTGTAGCGGGCAAGCGTCAGCCCGACGAACAGCAGGCGAGAGCGCTCGCCGCCGCTGAGCGTGCTGACTTTTTGCCCGTGGCGCGCCCACGGGAACCCGGCGCTGATGAGCGCCATCTTCCTGTTTTGCGGGTCGGGAGCGAAAGGTTCCAGCGCGTCGAGCAGCGTGGCCTCATCCGGCAGCTGATGCAGCGTCTGGTCGTAGTAGCCCGGCGAGACGCGCGGATGGATTTTCAGCCCGCTGTCCGTCGGTTCATCCACAAAATGTCGCCAGATAAGCTTCATCAGCGACGATTTACCGCAGCCGTTACGACCGACAATTGCTACGCGATCGCCGCTTTTCAGCCGCGCCGTTTCGATGTTAAACAGCGGCGGTAGCCCGGGCGCAGGTGTAACGCTGAGGTTTTCCATCTCCAGCAGACGGTCCGCCCGCAGCGCGTCGCCGCGCAGGCTTAGCGTCCATGGACTGCCCGCCGTGAGCGCGGTCTGGCTCTCTTTGAGTCGTTCGACCTGTTTTTCCATCTGTTTGGCTTTGCGGGCCAGGTCTTCGTTGTCGTAAACCTTACCCCAGGTCGCCAGCCGCTTTGCGCTGGCGGTCACGCGGTCGATCTCCTTTTGCTCCGCCTTGTGGCGCTGCGCATCGCTTTCGTCTTTTGCTGCAAGCGCTTTACGGGCGGCCGTACAGGGAAGGGCAAAGTAGTGCAGCGTCTTATCACGCAGGATCCAGCTGCCGTTTGTGACGGCATCCAGCAGCTGTCTGTCGTGCGAAACCAGCACGAAGCTGCCTGACCAGTTCTGTAAAAAGTGTTCCAGCCAGAGCATGGTCGGCAGATCCAGGTGGTTGCTGGGTTCATCCAGCAGGAGCAGATCCGGCTCGTGAATCAACGCCCGCGCCAGCAGCAGGCGGGTGTGCTGTCCGCCACTCAGGGTGGCGGATTGCAGCGTCATATCCTGCGGCGTGAAGCCCATGCTCGCCAGCAGCGTTTCAGCTTTCCAGCGCAGGCTGTCGTGCTCAGCTAAAGGCAGTTGCGCGAGTACGGCATCCAGCATGGTCAGCGGGAAAATGGCGTCCGGGAGATGTTGCTCCACGCGCGCCATCAGGCAGTGCCCGGCCAGCGCTACCGTTCCGGCGGCTGGGATATCTGTTCCGTCCAGCACCTTCAAAAGCGTACTTTTGCCGCAGCCGTTGTCGCCCAGCAGGCCGATGCGGTCGCCTTTTTTCAGCGTAAAGGAGAGTGAGTCGAAGAGCGTGCCAAACGCCGTATCAACGCGTAAAGATTGTGCAGTGAGTAAAGTGCTCATTGTTGCTTACCCAAGAGTTACAGGCATGTTTATGCCTCGTCAAACATCGCTGACGATAACTCAGTAAGCCCGAGAGAAGGGATTTCAGGGGGTGGTGTCTTCGCTCAAGCAGAAGTTATCGCAGCACGATACCGATAACGCTTGAGCTGGTGCGATCACCAAATGTATGTGAAACATTGAAAATTTCACAGTACAGCATAATTGGCCTCCTTATATGTTATGAGTTTGTAGGTGACTATCACTATACAACGTTTTCCTGCATATACCAAACAGAGGGGCAGCATTGCAGCCAGTGCAAATGCCGCCTTCGTCATCATGCACAACAACGATCGTTCCATGAATCACGATAGATAATATTACCCTCCGTATACTTCCAGGTAATCGCTTCATAACGTAATTCGAGCGTTTCAAGATGTGTGCTGCTTATACCGTTAGGAGACAGGTAGGGTGCAACAGTTGTAAACTTGACGTTTTCCAGAATGATATTGAAATACTCGGCCTCAATACCTGATTCCAGAATACGGTACATTTTAATTGTGGCTTTCTTCATGGTTCGGCCTTCACAGACAGCGCGGTACAAAAGTGGTGTTGTTTGGTCAAACTCCTTTACTATCGTGATAGGGCGATGGACTCGCGTTCCTGTTAGTTTTCCCCAGCTTGGATCTACCGGGATAGTGACACCGTGAGAAAAGGATTTTAACTCGATAGACCCCAGGCGAAGTGGCATCATGCAGCTACCGATTACCGGAGAACCGTTCTCATCTTCAAGCCATAAGTGTGCTGGTGTAGACATACTATTTCCTTATAGATAAATTACGATAAAGCTAACGTTTGAGATTTACAATTTCATATAGCGATAAAATAACCATCACAAAAATGAAGAATATAGGAACAGGCCATATTGGCCCGTCAGGGCAAAGTTGGAAAAAGACAATTGCAAATAAAAGTGTCAATAGCGAAGGGCCGTACATCGATATCAATGAAAAGAATATCCGCCTGAAAAATCTTTTAATAAGATGCATCATGATTACTGAACCATCTTTGTTATGATATCTGCAATCTCACTATCCGATACCCATTGTGCTTTAAAAGTTTCAGCCCGTTTAAACAATGGCTCTATCAAGAAGTACAACATTTCCAGCTCTTTAGCGTATAGCGCTGAGTAGTACGCTGGATAAGTAATATGAAGGCGATGCGAACTATCTGCTGCTTTCTGAACAATGCCGTACAGGCCAATACCTCCAACAATCTGTCCCGCTCTTCGCCCAGCCAGTGCACTAAGTTCAAGGCTTAGATTCATACATGCAGCAACATATGATGCTGTTGCTAAAGCAAATCCGGCGTTTGTAAGTGAACTTGCGGCGATATGAATATTTACTGTCATCAGCAATTGTTTGATGTGCTCTAGCTGATCGGAGGTTTTGTGTCGGAATACTTCTTCAAAGTAGATGTTGAGCATTTCACATACAACATCTCTATGCCATATAATATGATAAACACCTTTAGCAAATCGGATGTCTTCGGACTTTTGTTTCTGGCATACGTCTTGATATTCATCAGTAAAGCAGGAGGTATAATACAGCGCGCGCGTTGCACCTGCGCCGATCGTTTCAATCTGATTTGATACGGCTTTTCCTACACCCGTTAATGCATGCTCGAGTTTTAACGCAAGGATGTTATTCGCCTGCAAATAACTTATCACTTCATTTTTATAGTACATAACCGCTCCTTACTTTCCTCGCAATTATTAGTAATGCAAAACGTTACTAAACTCTTAAAAAAATACGTTTGTTAGACAAAAAGTGTTATGCGAAATTTTTATATTTCAATGGGGTATGAATAGTTGTTGAAATATTTATTTTTTTAATAAGGGGAAGAGGAATGCCGTAGAAGCGGCAAAGAAAATAAAGGGAGGAGGGTGTTCACGTTCCCTCTCCCTTTTGAGGAGAGGGAAGGGTCGGAGCTAATTAAATCGAGGTACGGCGATAGCTGCGGTATTCAGGCATCCAGAAGTTATCATCAATAGCCTGCTGCAGTGCGTCGGCAGAGGTTTTCACCGCCACGCCCTGCTGCTGCGCCATTTTACCCACCGCAAACGCGATAGCGCACGACACCTTGTGAATGTCCTTCAGTTCCGGCAGCACCAGCCCTTCGCCGTTGTTGACCAGCGGCGAATAGCCCGCAAGGGTTTCGCTCGCTGACATCAGCATCTCATCGGTAATGCGGGACGCGCCGGAGGCGATCACGCCCAGACCAATGCCCGGGAAGATATAGGAGTTGTTGCACTGGGCGATCGGATAGGTTTTATCCTTCCATACCACCGGATCGAACGGGCTGCCGGTGGCAACCAGCGCGTTACCTTCGGTCCAGGCGATGATGTCCTGCGGCGTCGCTTCCACGCGGGAGGTCGGGTTAGAAAGCGGCATCACGATAGGGCGCTCGCAGTGCTTGTGCATCTCGCGAATAATCTCTTCGGTGAAGAGACCGGTTTGCCCGGAAACGCCGATCAGAATATCTGGCTTCACGTTGCGCACCACGTCCAGCAGGGAGAGCACTTCGTTGTCGGTGTCCCAGTTCTTCAGGTTCTCGCGCTTCTGCACCAGCTTGGTCTGGAACGGCAGCAGGTTCGGCATACCGTCGGTCAGCAGGCCGAAACGGTCAACCATAAAGACGCGGGAGCGGGCCAGCTCTTCGCTTAAGCCTTCGCGCTGCGTCTGGGCAATAATCTGCTCGGCGATGCCGCAGCCCGCAGAGCCTGCGCCCAGGAAGACGATTTTCTGGTAGCTCAGCTGGCTACCGGCCGCGCGGCTGGCGGCGATAAGCGTGCCCACGGTCACCGCTGCGGTGCCCTGGATGTCGTCGTTAAAGGAGCAGATCTCATCGCGATAGCGGTTCAGCAGCGGCATCGCGTTTTTCTGCGCAAAGTCTTCAAACTGCAGCAGAACGTCCGGCCAGCGGTGCTTCACGGCCTGAATGAAATCGTCGACAAACTGATAGTACTCGTCGTCGGTAATGCGCGGATGACGCCAGCCCATGTACAGCGGATCGTTCAACAGTTGCTGGTTGTTGGTGCCGACATCCAGCACCACCGGCAGGGTGTACGCCGGGCTGATGCCGCCGCAGGCGGTGTAGAGAGAGAGTTTACCGATTGGGATCCCCATCCCGCCAATGCCCTGGTCGCCGAGGCCGAGAATACGTTCCCCGTCCGTCACCACAATCACTTTAATATTGTGGTTCGGCACGTTCTGCAGAATGTCGTCCATGTTGTGACGATTCTGATAAGAGATAAAGACGCCACGTGAGCGACGGTAGATCTCAGAGAAGCGTTCGCACGCCGCACCCACCGTTGGGGTGTAGATCACCGGCATCATCTCTTCGAGATGGTTTTGCACCAGGCGATAGAAGAGGGTTTCGTTGGTGTCCTGGATGTTGCGCAGGTAGATGTGTTTATCGATCTCGGTTTTGAAGCCCTGATACTGGATCCACGCGCGCTCTGCCTGCTCTTCAATGGTTTCAACCACTTCCGGCAGCAGGCCAAGCAGGTTAAAGCTGCTGCGCTCTTCCATGCTGAAGGCGCTGCCTTTGTTGAGCAGGGGGAATTCGAGTAAAACCGGGCCGGCGTATGGGATGTATAAGGAACGATGTTTTTTCAGTTTGTTGTCCATGTCACTCACTCTTTTTTTGAAGATCCGTCCCTGACACTGCTGTTTGTCATCTTTCTGGCCTGTGCTACGGGGTGCGGTCGGGCGGTATTATAAAGGAGCTAAATATTAATTACCGCAACACATAAACAAAAACACCATCGGTTTTGCCGATGGTGTTCTGGATCTCAGTCGGGAACTTACTTGCCCGCGTGGCGTTTTCTGCCGGTGGCGTGAGTGACTTGCGTTTCGTGGTCGCCTTCAATCACCACTTTACGCTGATTAGAAAGCTTGTAGTTCAGTCCCAGAATGTGGCGTGCCTGACGGTTCGATTTCATGTTAACTCCTCAATCCTGTTGATAGTTTTAAGGACCAGTTTGCTTTCGCAAACGAAATGTAACCCCTTAGGTTGCAGATCCAGCTTAGCAGGTTTTTACAAAGGTGCGCTTTGCCCGCTGACGACGTAGTTAATGGTCTGCTGGTAGATGTCACTGAGGATGTCATTATCCGTGGATTCCACCCACTTGGTCAGTTCCATTAAAATGTCATCTTCAGTCACAGCACCGTGCTCAGCGTGAAGACCCTGCGCAATCGCGTTAACGAGTTCAGGTTGTGCTGCTGTGGTATTAGCCGGGTAATAAGTAAACATGCTGCCTCCGTGTCGTTGTCTGTTTAATGGTACGGCTCGCAAAAAATTTAATTCATAAACAGAATGGCAAATATTTCCCCGGTTGTGTCTCAGATTCATCTTAGAAATAAAAATGACATAAGTGCATGCTTTTATGCGTTTTTAAAACGGAGGGATATATTGGCGTGAGGCAGTGCGGATATTATGGCGGTGCTCCTGCTATCGCGGGAATATAGCAGGAGCCGTTTTTAAATTACCACTTCATTTCGCCGGTATTCACTTTTGCGCTTAATTCCAGAGAGCTCTCTTCTGCCAGATCCGGATACTGTTTTTTCACTGCACCGATGACGCCCGCAGAGTTTTTATGTGCCGATAACGCCTGTTCAAAATGCTGCAGATAGCCACGGGTAAAATCAATAGCCCCGGTTCCGGACGGTGGTGTGCCCAGATAGTGGCCTGGGATCACGCGTTCCGGCTTGTGCGCGGCCATGTTGTCCAGGGTCTGCTGCCACTGCTGACGGCGAGCCGGCGTCTGGGTATCAGCCGTCCAGACGTGAATCCCCCAAGAGACCCCGGTGCCGCCGAGGATGGTTTTCACGGACGGGATCCACACGTAGGCCGCGTAGCTGTCCGGCTGCTCGATATCGACCTTTTCCCCGTCAATCATAAAGGTGGTGGAGGCGAGCACCTGCGGCACCACCAGTTCAGTTGGCGCGCCGTCTTTCATCTGCGGGCCCCAGAAGGCGAGCTTGGCGTCTTTGGTAGCCTTAATATGGTCAACCACCTGCTGCGTGGCCACCACTTTGGCATTCGGGAAGGCTTTCACCAGCGGCTGCAGGCCAAAATAGAAATCCGGATCGCCGGAAGTGATCACAATCTTATTCAGCGTTTTACCGCTGCGGCGAATTTTCTCTACCAGCGCTTCGCCATCCTTCACGCTGAACTGCGCGTCAAACAGCACCGCCTCTTTCGGGCCGGAAACGAGCGTGGAGGAGACCGCGAAAATGCCTTTATCCTGCGGGTTATAGGTATCAATCGTCAACGGCGCGGCAAAAACGGCCGGAGCGAAAAGAGTGGAAAGCAGGGCAATATGAGTGAGTTTCATGCTGTTGTCTCTGTTGTTCAGGAATGTCTCTATTGTACGGATATTCTCATTTGCCAGAATTCCTGAAACAAGACATGCTTAGTTTCATAAATCGAGCAGATGGAGCTTATATGGATCGCGTTATTGCCGCTCAGGTCTATAACCGGATATGCGAGCTGGGAAGCCTGAGCGCGGCGGCCCGCGCGCTGGGCATTTCCCGGCCGATGGTGAGCCGTTACCTTGAACAAATGGAGAAGTGGGCGGGGACGCGGCTGGTAAACCGCTCCACGCGCAAGTTGACGCTGACGGCGGCAGGGGAAAAGGTGCTGCAAAAAACGCGGACGCTCTCGCAGATCTCGCAGGAAATCGAAGGTCAGTCGGAAAAAGATCTGCCGTCCGGCACGCTGCGGGTAGCCTGCGCGCACTTTACCGCCATGCACCTGATTGCGCCGGTCCTGCCCGGCCTGCTCTCGCGCTACCCGCAGCTGCGCATTGAGCTGGACGTGAACAACCATCCGGTCAGCCTGGTGGGAGAGCGCATTGACGTCGCCGTGCGCATTACCGATAACCCGGAGCCCGGCATGATCGCCCGCCGGCTGGGGGAATGTCGATCGGTGCTCTGCGCCTCGCCGGCGTATCTGGCACAGCACGGCACGCCCGTCAGCCCCGAAGAACTGGCGCAGCATAACTGCCTGCACTACAGCTTTTTCGCGGGGCAGTCCTGGCACTTCCTGACCCCGGAAGGCGAAAGCCTGAGCGTGGCCGTCAGCGGCAACCTGAGCGCCAGTATCTCTTCACTGCTCATGAACGCGGCGATCGAGCACTGCGGCATCGCCATGCTGCCGGAGCGCG
This sequence comes from Enterobacter cloacae complex sp. P38RS, assembly GCF_014930775.1. NCBI lineage: Bacteria > Pseudomonadati > Pseudomonadota > Gammaproteobacteria > Enterobacterales > Enterobacteriaceae > Enterobacter > Enterobacter cloacae complex sp. P38RS. The sequence goes on along the minus strand of NZ_JADBRS010000007.1, from coordinate 187,209 downwards.
AAGCGCGCGCCGCGCTGGAGCAGGGATTACTGGTGCCGGTACTGGCGTCGCTGGAGCCGAAATCGCTTGCCATCCACGGCATTTATCAGTCACGGGAATACCAGCCTGCCGCGCTGCGCGTGTTTCTTGACGAACTGTCCCGCCACCTTGCCTGAGGGGCGATTATTTTGCCTTTAGCCAGGGAGAGGCCGTGCTCCAGAAAATAATATCGGCCCCGAGATAATTTTCGCCGAAGCGGACAAACTCGGCTTTGGTGAACGGTTTTCCGGTCTGAGGATCCTTATAGGTCAGAGTCGGCTCCTGAACCGCCATGGCAATGAGCGGCAGCGCCTGTTTATTTTTATGGAAGAAGGGATAGGCATTCTTCATGTGCGCCTTGCGGTTGGGCACAATGTCCGGCCCGCCCAAGCCAATATTGTTGGCGCTGGCATACGCAAAAAGACGCCCCATATAGTTGTGGTCGTTATCCCACTCGCACGGCCAGAAGTTCACGTACTGCACCACATGTGATTTCTGAAAAACCTTGCGCGCAAAGGACAGATTTTCCATCTCACCCGCGAAATAGCTATCGCAGGTGAAGCCCGCTGGCGGATTTTTCTCGTCAATATCAATCGCGGTTTCAGGCAGGTTTACGCCATACACCTCGCCATCAAAGCGTTTTGCGAGCGCTGCCAGCAGTGCCTGGTAGCGCTGGCGCACCGTGGGGTCCCACTGACGCGCTACCCATCCCGCGCCGACAGGCTTGCCCTCGCCGGGGTTATCAAACTGCGGCGCAATCCCGCCGCTGTATTGCTTATCGTGCAACAGATAGTCCGGGACGTAGCGGGCGTCCGGCTCAAAGAAACGATCCTGGATCTGAATAAAGAGTTTTTTCCGGACGGCCTTAAGACGCGCCAGATCCTGCTCAATCCGCGAGAAGTCATAGCTATCCTTCTCGGGTTCAAGCTGGCGCCAGTTGTAAACGATCTGCACGCCGCCGATATCGCTTCGTGCAACAAGCGGGAACGCCGTGTCGAGCTCGCCGGAGCTGGTATAGATAAAGTTCTCGGGCGTTTTCGCCTGTAAAGACAACGAAATAGCCAGGGTAGTTATCGCAACGGCCGTCCTGATTTTTAGCATCACAGGTTTATCCTTTTTGTCGGTACAGCAGGTGTAAGTCCCGGAATTGTCTGTGTTCCAGGGCGTGTCAGATGTGTAGTCTATACTTAACCCTTTGTAAGCCAAAAGGAGAGCAAGAATGACTATTCATAAGCACGGTTCGGCGCACTGGTCTGGCGACATTAAGCGCGGTAAAGGAACGGTTTCCACCGAGAGCGGCGTTCTCAATCAGCAGCCTTATGGTTTCAATACCCGCTTTGAGGGTGAAAAGGGGACCAACCCGGAAGAACTCATCGGTGCGGCACATGCGGCCTGTTTTTCGATGGCGCTGTCCCTGATGCTCGGCGAAGCGGGCTATACCGCTGACTCTATTGATACCACGGCGGACGTCTCTCTGGATAAAACCGACGGCGGCTTCGCTATCACAAAGGTTGCTCTGAAAAGCAAGGTGACCGTTCCCGGCATCGCCCCTCAGCAGTTTGACGGCATTATTCAGAAAGCCAAAGCGGGCTGTCCGGTTTCACAGCTTCTGAAAGCCGAGATCACCCTGGACTATAAGCTTAACTAAATCACAGCCGGGTTTGTGCCCGGCTATCCCTTCAGCGCGGCGGGGAACACCTCCGCCAGCCAGGCGATAAACACCTTCAGTCTGTGCGTCAAATGCCTGTTCTGCGGGTAGACCACGTGAAACGGGTACGCGGCAGGCTGCCAGTCACCCAGAATCGCCACCAGCGCTCCCGCCTGCAAGTAGGTCTTTGCTGAATACTCAAAAGTTTGAACGATCCCCAGACCCGCCGCGGCGGCCGCCAGATGAGCGTTACTTTCATTGACGCCGAGATAGTGCGGAAGAGTGATTTCCAGCGCCTCGCCGTTCTGCCGGAAGCGAAACGGAAACGGCCGCCCGGTGACGGGAGAGAGATAACTAACAAGCTTGTGGCCGTTGCGCAACTCCTGCGGATAGGCCGGAACGCCGTGGTTTTTAAGGTAACCCGGCGTCGCGCAGGTGACCATCTGAGCGTCACCGAGATGACGGGCGATAAGCGTTGAATCGTTCAGCGGGCCGCCGCGGATCACGCAGTCTACGTTACCGCTGATAAGATCGACCGGACGATCGGCCACGCCAAGATCGATACGGATATCCGGGTAGCGCTGCATAAAATCCGGCAGCAGGGGGATGAGCACGTCCCGTGCGGTGGAACCGCCCACGTCAACCCGCAAATGTCCCTTGGGCGTCGCGCGGGAAACGCGAAACGAGGTGTCGATATCTTCGATATCAATCAGCACCCGGCGCGCTTTTTCATAGTATTCCAGCCCTTCAGGCGTCGTGACCACCCGACGAGTCGTCCGGTGAAGGAGACGTATCGCCAGGTGCGCCTCAAGGGATTTAACCAGTTTGCTCAGCGTGGCGATCGGCATATTCAGCGAGTCCGCCGCGCGGGTAAAGCTGCCGGATTCCACCACCCGCGTGAAGGCGCGCATCGCCATTAGCTGATCCATGATGACCTCTGATTATTTCCATAGGTGAATAGTCATTTTCATTTTTGCCCATTTTTCACAAATGTCGCAAGGGATAAAGTCTGTCCAACGCAAACACAAAAAGGTAAATGACATGAACACGACTCTCTCAGGAAAAATTGCACTGGTCACCGGCGGCAGCACCGGTATTGGTCTTGCCACGGCGCAGGAGCTGGCGGCACAGGGCGCGAAGGTGTACATCACCGGGCGTCGTCAGGCCGAACTTGACGCCGCGGTAGCAGAGATTGCTTCTGACGCAGTGGGCATTCGCGCGGACGTCTCTAAGCTTGCCGATCTGGATGCGGTTTATTCCCGGATAGCAAAAGAAGAAGGCCGTCTCGATATTCTGTTCGCCAATGCGGGTGGCGGCGATATGCTGCCGCTGGGCGCGATCACCGAAGAACAGTTTGACCGGATTTTTGGCACCAACGTTCGCGGGGTGCTGTTCACGGTGCAGAAGGCGCTGCCGCTGTTATCAACCGGCTCGTCGATCATTCTGACCGGCTCGACGGTGTCGATTAAGGGGACGGCCAACTTCAGCGTCTACAGCGCCAGTAAGGCCGCGGTGCGTAACTTTGCCCGCTCCTGGGCGCTGGATTTGCAGGGCCGTGGGATCCGCGTCAATGTCGTAAGCCCAGGTCCGATCAAAACGCCTGGTTTAGGGGACCTGGTGCCGGAAGAACACCGCCAGGGGCTGTACGACGCGCTGGCCGCGCAGGTGCCGCTCGGACGTTTAGGTGCGCCGGGCGAGGTGGGTAAAGCGGTGGCGTTTCTGGCCTCCGACGCGGCCAGCTTTATCAACGCCACCGAGCTGTTTGTGGACGGCGGGATGGCGCAAATTTAACCCAGGCTGCGCCAGCAGCGAACGTGACGGCCCTCGCGAGAGGGCTGTAGCGGCTGAGGACGTTCGCACCCCTGCGCGGCCATCGGGCAGCGGTCGCGGAAAAAACAACCTTCGGGCAGGTGACGGTTGCCGGGAAGCTCCGTTTTGCGTAACGCCAGCGTTTCATCCAGCGGCTCTCCGGTGCGGGGAACCGAATCGAGCAGCAGGCGGGTATAGGGGTGGCGCGGTTCGCCAAGTACCTGCGCGGCGCTGCCCAGCTCCACAATCTGTCCGAGATACATCACCGCCACGCGGTCGCTCATGTGTCTGACCACCGAGACGTTATGCGAGATCAGTACGTAAGTCAGATTACGCTGCTGCTGTAGCGTCACCAGCAGGTTGAGGATTTGCGCCTGCACGGAGATATCCAGCGCGCTGGTGGGTTCATCGAGCACGATGATATCAGGATCGGACGAAAGCGCCCGGGCGATGGCAATGCGCTGGCGCTGCCCGCCGGAGAAGGCGTGTGGAAGGCGTTCGAGGTATTCCGGGCGAATGCCCACCTGCAGCGCCAGATCTGCCGCCAGCTGGCGGCGCTCGCGCTCGCTGCTGCGTTTTTGCACCCACACCGGCTCGGTAATGATGCGCCAGACCGGCAATCGAGGGTCGAGCGAGGAGAGCGGATCCTGAAACACCATCTGCATGCCACCGGCGTGGTGGGCACGCTGGCATCCGCCGATGCTGGGTTTAAGCATCCCCATCAGCAGCTGCGCCAGCGTGCTTTTCCCGCAGCCGGATTCCCCGACAACGCCCAGCGTTTCGCCCCGACGGATCTGGAGATCCAGCCCGTTGAGCGCATGGACCCGTTCCGTCACGCGGCCCAGCCAGTTTTTGCGCGCCGCAAAGTTCACGTGCACGCTATCCAGTTCCAGCAGTACATCAGACATGGTGTTTCTCCCGTTGTGGATACCAGCAGGCAGCCTGTTGGCCCTCTGCGCCTTGGGGCTGCAGGCGCGGCGTTTCGCTGCATTTCGCCCCCGCGGCAAAGCAGCGCTCGCGGAACGCGCACCCCTGCGGAAGCTGGCTCAGGTTAGGCACCGTGCCGGGGATGGCGGGAAGCAGGTCGCGCGGCTGGCCGTTTTCCGGCGCGCACCGCAGCAGGCCGATAGAATAGGGATGCACAGGGTGGTGGATCAGCGTTTGCGTGGCGCCGCTCTCTATCACGCTGCCCGCATACATTACGTACATTCTGTCGCAGAGCTGGGACACTACGGCCATATCATGGCTGATAAACAGCACCGAGGTGCCGCTGGCCTTCGCCTTATGCTTCAGTAAGCGCAGCACCTGGAGCTGGACGGTCACGTCCAGCGCGGTGGTCGGCTCGTCGGCGATGATCAGCTCCGGCTCGCAGGAGAAGGCAAGGGCGATCATCACCCGCTGGCGCATGCCGCCGGAGAGTTCAAACGGATAACGCGCCATGACCTGCTTCGCGTCCGGAATTTGCATCTCTTCCAGCAGGGCGATCGCCTTCTGCTGCGCCTCGCGCCGGGAACGCGGCTGATGCTGGCGGATCACCTCCACCATCTGTTTGCCAATCCGCCGCGTCGGGTTGAGGGCGGTCATGGGCTCCTGAAAAATCATCGCCACTTTAGCGCCGCGCCACTGGCGAAGCTGTTTCTCGGACGCTGTCAGGACGTTTTCACCGAGTAATCTCACCTGACCGTGATGAATACGGTAGCTGCCCTCTGGCAGCAGGCGCATGGCGAGCATGGCGGTAACGGATTTGCCCGACCCTGATTCGCCCACCACGCCGACAATTTCGCCCCTGCCGATCTCAAGCGAAACGTGGTTCAGGGCGTGGACCTCCCCGCGAAAAACCGGGAAGCTCAGGTGCAGGTCTTCAATATTGAGTACCGGTTCGGTCATTACTGTTTGCCTCCTGACTTCGGATCCAGCAGATCGCGGATACCGTCGCCAAACAGATTAAAGCCCACGGCGGTAATCAAAATTGCCGCACCGGGAAAGGCGCAGTACCACCACTGGTCCAGGACGTAGTTACGGCCCACGGCCACCATCGCGCCCCATTCGGCGGTGGGCTGCTGCGCCCCCAGGCCAATAAACCCCAGCGTGGCGGCCATCAGAATGGCGCTGCCGATATCCAGCGACGCCTGCACGATCAGCGGCGGCAGGGCGTTGCGCAGGATGTGCCAGCGGAGCAAATGCCAGCGGGACGCGCCAAAGGTGCGGGCGGCCTGAACGTAGGTGAACTGACGCACCACCAGGGTTTGCCCGCGCGCCAGCCGCACGTAGAACGGTATGCGGACAATCGCAATCGCCAGCATGGCGTTAAACAGGCTCGGACCGAGCGCGGCGGCCAGCGCCATGGTCAGCACCAGAGAAGGAATGGAGAGCATAATGTCCATCACCCGCATGATGACGGCGTCGCCGCGCCCGCCCAGTACGCCGGACAAACAGCCCAGCAGCGAGCCAATGCCGCCCGCAATCACCACCACCGCCAGCCCGGCGGTAATCGACTGCTGGCTGCCCGTCAGCACACGGCTGAACAGGTCGCGTCCCACCTCATCGGTACCAAACCAGTGTTGCGCAGAAGGTGCCTGCAGGCGGGCGGTGAGATCCAGCGCGTTCGGGTCATGCGGCACTATCCACGGCGAGGTCACCATCAGCAAAAGCATCGCGATCATAATGACGCCGCCGACAATCGTGAGCGGGCTTTGGCGCAGCATCCAGAACAGCTTTGCCCAATTGATACGTTGTCTGGCGGTTTTCACCGGGACGGGCGTTTCCTGCGTTAACATCATTCGGCACCTCCGCGCCCGATTCGCGGGTCAATCCACAGGTAAAGCAGATCGACCACCAGATTAACCAGCACGTAGGCCAGCGAAACGACGACGGCAAAGCCCATCACCGCCGGGAAGTCCAGCGCCTGAATGGACGTCACCACCCAGGCGCCCATACCAGGCCAGGCAAAGACGGTTTCGGTCAGGACGGCGCCGTAAAGCAGGTCGCCCAGCGCCAGCCCGAGCACGGTAATGGACGGGATCATCGCATTCGGCAGGGCGTAGCGCAGGACGATGTACCAGCCGGGCAGCCCGCTGGCGCGTGCGGTGCGGATGTAGTCCTCGCTAAGCTGCTCCAGCATCGCCGAGCGCACCTGGCGCGCCACGATGCCCAGGTGAACAAACGCCAGCGTCAGCGAGGGTAAAATCAGGTGCTGCAGCGCGTTGAAAAAGACTTCACCGTTGCCTTCCAGCAGGGCGTCCAGCAGATAAAACCCGGTGACGTGCGTCGGCGGATCGAGCCAGTCGTCCAGCCTGCCGCCGCCCGGCAGAATCTGCAGATGCCCGTAGAACAGGACAATCACGCCCAGCCCAAGCCAGAATGCAGGCGTGGAAATCCCGGTCATCGCCATTAAACGCACCAGGTGATCCAGCCAGCGGTTGCGGTACACCGCCGACAAAATCCCCAGCGGCACGCCGGTCACCAGCGCCAGCAGCAAAGAACAAAAGGCCAGCTCCAGCGTGGCGGGGAAAAAGGCCTTCAGGTCTTCCGCAACCGGGCGTCCGGTACGGATGGATGTGCCTAAATCACCGTGGGCCAGGGCGTCCACGTAGCGGCCAAACTGCACATACAGCGGCCGATCCAGCCCCAGCTGCTGGCGAATGTTCTGCACGATTTCGTCGCTGGCGCGATCGCCCGCCAGCAGACGCGCCGGGTCGCCGGGGATCATGTGTGAAATAATAAAGGTAATAATACAGACACCGGCCACCACCAGGAGTAACCCCCAGCAGCGCTGGCGCACGATGCTCCAGAACGTCATACGCTTTCCCCCGACGAGAACCGTTATTTACTCATGGTGGCGATGTTGAACACCTGCTCGAGCATCGGATTAAAGGTGAAGCCTTTGACCTCTTTGTTCATCGCCAGCTGGTAGTTCTTCTGGAACAGATAGACGTAGGCCGCTTCGTCAATCACCACCTTTTGTGCCTGCTGGTAATCTTTGGTGCGTTCCGCCTGGTCGGTGGTTTTCAGCGCAGCCTGCAGCAGCGAATCCACCTCTTTGTTCTCATAGAACGAGCGGTTGCCCGGCAGCCCTTTTTTGTCCGATTCGAACCAGTAGTTCATGAACATGTACGGGTCGGCAAAGTCCGGGCTCCAGTTGCCGATGGCAATGTCGTAATCGCCTTTGCCGACGCGGTCGCGCATGGTGGCATTGGCCAGTTTTTCCAGCTTGACGTTAATGCCGATCTTGCCAAGGCTCGCCTGAGTGGAGAGGGCGATAGGCTCCCAGTTCGGATCGTTGTCCGAGTAAAGGAAGGTCAGGCTGGCGGGCTTGTCTTTGACCTTCTCCAGCGCCGCTTTGGCTTTGGCCTCGTCGAAGCTGTACTGCATTGCCGCGGCGTCAAAGCCCCACATGCCTTCCGGGATCGGGCCGCGCATCTGCTTGCCGTTGCCGCTCAGAATGCCTTTTACCATTCCCTGATAGTCCGTCGCCCAGGAGATGGCCCGGCGTAAATCCACCTGATTGAGCGGCGCTTTGCTGTTGTTGAGATAGAGATAGGTCACGCGCAGGGAGGGGTATTCCGCGACGGCGACTTTGCCTTCCTGCTTCAGGGCCGCAAGCTGATCGACCGGCAGGGAGTCGGCAATGTCCAGATCGCCGCGGGAAAGCTGCAGTCGGCGCGAGGCGCTTTCACCGATAATTTTCACCGAGACGCGCTTAAAGTGCGGCTTGTCGCCCGACCAGTGAGGGTTCGGCACCAGGATCAGCTGCTGGCCTTTCTGCCAGCTCTTCAGCATATACGGCCCGGAACCGGCGGTATTTTGCGCCAGAAAACCGCGCGCGTCGTCCGCGGCATTGGCCTTCAGCACCGCCGGGTTAATGACGGACGCCCCGTCGTTTGCCAGCGTGTAGAGGAAAGGCGCGAACGGCTGGCTGAGGGTGAATTTCACCGTGTGGTCATCGACGGCATCAATTTTCAGATCCTTCGGGAAGGCTTCAGACGGCCCCTGGCCGAGCTTCAGCAGGCGCTCAAAGGAGAGTTTGACCGCTTCGGCGGTGACCGGCGTGCCGTCGGAGAATTTGGCGTTATCCGCCAGGGTAAAGGTCCACTCTTTCTGGTCGTCGGACGCCTTCCAGCCCGTCGACAGATCGCCCTCCACCTCGGTAGAGCCGGGCTTGTACTTGACCAGACGCTGGTAGGACGGATAGGTGACGGTCCAGTCGTTGTTATCGATGGTGATGGCAGGGTCGAGCGTTTGCGGGTCGGCGGCTTTACCGATCGCCAGCATGTCTTTCGGGACGGCGGCCAGCGCCAGCGGGGCGCTCAACGCCAGCGTGGCGGCAATCAGAGTCGTGAGAAGCGATGTTTTCATGGCAGTGCTCCAGGTTAAAGAGAGGTGTGCGTCAGGGGAAAACAGGCAAAACGGTCTTCAAGCAGCGGGTAGCTGGCGGCGTTCGGCAGTTCGAAGTGCCACCATTCGCTGCTAATCCCCACAAAACCGCCGCCGAACATGATGGCATTCAGCAGCAGACGGTTGCGCTGCGCGTGCGGGGGTACGGAAGGGTGATAGGGATGCGAACGGTCATGCATTTCGTCAAAGCCGGCGCCCATATCCAGCACGCTGTTATGCTCGTCCATCAGGGTGACGTCGATGGCCGTACCGCGGCTGTGATTGGAGCCAATTGCCACATCGACCACATACTCCGGGTTCGGGCAGGCGTCCCACAGCTGGGCCTGCGCCTGCTGCGGCCGGTAGGCGTCATACACCACCAGCTTCAGCCCGGCCAGGGCGGCAATGCTGATGGCTTTTGCCAGCGCGGTGGCGGCGTCGGTATGCAGCAGGCACAGCGCCTCCTGATAGATCGGCCTGCCGGTGATGTTGTCGGCGGTGGCGTACTTCAGGTCGATATGCAGCGTGGGAAACGTCTTCGCCACGTCAATCAGTTCACTCTCTTCGGGCATAGCTCCGCTCCTTTAGCGTTCGAATTGACCAAACTCTTGTTGTAATTGTCGGTTTACCGCCAGACGCGTCGGGAGCGCATCACCCAGCGCTTCCACTACGCCCGACAGCAGCAGGTTGAACAGACAGCTCACGGGGGCAAGTGAATCCCAGAAATGACCGGTATCGGTTTTCACCTGCAGTAAATCCATCGGGTAATCCCGTGCCCACGGGCACCAGATGTCGGTGATTAAGGCCAACGGGATCCCTTTTTCGCTCGCCACGCGGCAGTACTGGCGGGCCATCGTGGAGTAGGTGCGCGTATCGGTCAGCACAACGTAAGGGTGCGAAAACCCGGAGTTGAGGGATTCCACCCAGCTGCCGGACGCGCCTTCGGAATAGCTCACGCGCGGGCGAAGGTACTCGAGATGGCTGAAGAAGGCGTTGGCGATCCCGCGCGTGGACTGGATCCCCAGCACAAACACCGCGTCGGCGTGGGCCAGGTTGTGCACCACCTGACGGAAGGCGTCCGTTTGCGCCAGCTGATACACCTGCGTAATGGCGTCCACCTCCAGCGACAGGGCATGCTGAAGGCGGTTGGGCAGGGGACGCTGCTGCTGCCAGGAGTCCAGCCGCTCGTTCATGCCCCAGGGCTGATACGGATCGCGCAGGCTCTTTTTGACATCTTCCAGGTTGCGATACCCCAGCTTGCGCAGGAAGCGTCCGACGGTGATCCCGCTGGTCCCGCTCGCCAGACCGACGCTCTCCGCGGTTTCAAACGGGATTTGCGCGGCGTGCGCCAGCAGCCAGCTCCCGACCCGCTTTTCGCTGGGAGTGAGCTGGCTGAACGTCGCTTCGATACGGCTCAACATCTCGGGTTTCGTCGTCATACCGCCTCGCTGTTAACTGGCTGTCAAAAGCTGGATTTGTGTTACCGGGTTAACAATGCACGACGCGTGCCATGTTCACGGTGAGGTAAAAACCCGCCGTGCTGTTAATTTCACGCAATATTTAGTTAACCAATGATCAACATTTGTGCAGCGTAGTTCACTTTTGGTGCAGCGGCTGACGCGGCAGGTATGAATTTGATGAATACGTCAGTCCGTTCACATTTTTGATAAGATAAAAGGACAGTGAACATAAAAGGGATCCCGGCATGGCGAATTTGCCCTGGCGAATCAGCGTGCGCCTGGCGGCGCTTGCAAAGAAAACAGGGATGGTCGTGGGGATCGTCCTGGTCGTCCTGCTGGCGGTGCGGGTCTATCTCTCGCAGCAGGGGCCGGACCTGCACCTCTGGCACACCTGGCGGGCGGACGAGATGTCCGTGCGTGAACTCGATAACACCAACTTTGCCGGGTATGTTGCCCGGGAAAACGCCATTTTCGCCGAGCTTGATAGGGCGGTGACGGCGAAAACAGCGGGCCAGGAACAAACGCCGCTAAACCGCTATTATCGCCAGAGCCTGGTTTGGCCGGGTCAGTTCACGCCCGATGCCAACCGTTCGTTTGTGCTGATGCCAGCAGGAAAACCCCGTGGCGCGGTGGTATTGCTGCACGGACTGACGGACTCGCCTTACAGCGTCAGGCACCTTGCCGAAAATTATCAGCAGCACGGCTTCGTGGCCGTGGTTCCGCGCCTGCCCGGACACGGCACCGCGCCCGGCGCGCTGACCGACGTTGACTGGGAGATGTGGCTCGCGGCGACGCGTCTTGCCGTGCGGGAAGCCACGCGCCTGACGGGAGATAACGTGCCGCTGCATCTGGTGGGCTACTCCAACGGCGGGGCGCTGGCGATGAAATATACTCTCGATGCGCTGGATTCCTCTGTGCTTCGTCGGCCGCAGCAGGTAATCCTGCTCTCACCGATGATCGGCGTGACGGCCTTTGCGCGCTTTGCAGGTTTTGCAGGGCTACCGGCGCTGCTGCCGCCGTTTGCCAAAGCGGCGTGGCTGAATATCTCCCCGGAATATAATCCGTATAAATACAACTCGTTCCCGGTGAACGCCGCCCGCCAGTCGTGGCTGCTGACGAAGGCCCTGCAGGAGCAGATTGGCCGCGCGGCGCGTGAAAACAGGCTGGCGAATTTGCCACCTGTGCTGGCGTTCCAGTCGGTCATGGATTCTACGGTCAGCACCCGCGCGGTGGTGACCGGCCTGTTTGACCAGCTTCCGGCAAACGGCAGCGAGCTGGTGGTGTTTGACATCAACCAGGCGGCGAGCTTCCGCCCGCTGTTCAAGCCGTCGTCGTGGACGGCAACCTCGGCGCTGCTCCCGGTTGCGCAGAGACGTTACGGTGTCACGATTATTACCAATGCGGACGCACACAGTTTCTCGACGGTGGCGAAAACAACGCTAGCAGGCAGCACGCGGGAGACGGTTGTGCCGCTTGTGCAGACCTGGCCGCAGGATGTCTATTCCTTGTCGCATATCGCCGTGCCGTTCCCGCCGGATGACGATCTCTATGGCCGTGAGCCTGGGGTGAAAAACCGCTACGGGATAAGCCTGGGGACAATTGCGCTGTGGGGAGAAACGTCCGTGTTGAGCGTCGGAAAAGAGGCGCTGATGCGGGTCACCTCGAACCCGTTTTACGACTATATGCAGGAGAGGATCGACAGCAGGATTGGCGATGGGGAAAAGTAATGTTCCCTTGTGGCGTGAATATGTTAGGTCGCATTGATTAAGTATGTTACATAGTAGCTTCAAGGCACCTCTCATCATCATTGGAACCCCTTTTTGTGCTGACGACGCTGATCTACCGAAGCCAGTTGAATTTATCCCGCCCGTCCAAAGAACTGCGGGAGCTGGTGGAGCGCGCCAGAGGCCGCAACACAAAACAGGATATTACCGGCGTCCTCCTGGCAAAAGGGAATGACGTTCTGCAGATCCTTGAAGGGTCGGAAGAGAGTGTGGTCAAACTGTTCCACACCATCCGTGAGGACAAGCGGCACAGTGGGGTGGTGGAACTGATGCGGGATTACGGTCCGCGCAGACGCTTCGAAAACGTCGGGATGCTGCTGTTCGATCTGCAGACGCAGTCGCCGAAAGAAGTGCTGCAGTCGGTGCTGCGCTACAGCAAGCTGGACAGCTATCTGACCTCCGACGATCGGGTGTTCAAATTTATTCAGACCTTTATAACCGGTAAACGTCCGGCCCCGTCGGGGACGCGTTACACCTCGGACAAATGGACGCTCTCGACCGAAGCGCTACCCTTTGGCGAACATCTGGGCCTGATTGCCGGGCAAACCTGCCAGTTTGCGCTGCAGCCAATTGTCGAGCCCTCGGAAGGGAAAATCAGCTCCCTTGAGGCGCTTATCCGTAGCAATGACGGCGGCAGCCCGGAACATTTCTTCAGCTCCCTGGACCCGGCGAAAATCTATGAAGTCGATCTCCAGACGAAAGCGTATGCCTTCGCGCTGGCGGAAAAGCTGGGCATTGGAAGCCATAAAATCGCGGTAAACCTGCTGCCCATGTCGCTGGTGAATGTCCCTGGCGCGGTGGAATTTCTGGTCGATGAGATTAAAAAGCATGGCCTTCAGCCGGAGCAGGTGGTCATTGAAGTTACTGAAAACGAGATGATCTCCGGGTTCAACCAGTTTAACAGCGCCATCAAGCGGCTTCGCGGTGAGGGGGTTGGCCTGGCGATTGATGATTTCGGTTCCGGCTATGCCGGTCTTTCGCTGCTGACCCGCTTCCAGCCGGATAAAATCAAAATCGATCGCGAAATCATCAGCGATATCCATCTCAGCGGCCCGAAGCAGGCGATAGTGCGCTCCATCATCAGCTGCTGCTCCGATCTTGAAATTACCCTGGTGGCCGAAGGGATCGAGAAAATAGAGGAGTGGTGCTGGCTAGAATCTGCCGGGATCCGCCGCTTCCAGGGCTTCCTGTTTGCCCGTCCGCAGCTTAACGGCGTTGGCGATATTCGCTGGCCGCATCTGAAGCGTTAGGCAAATTTCCTCCCGCGTTATTTCCCCTTTTCCCTGCCTGTGTTTAAATAGCTAAAACGGTTTAACATAGTTTAGCTAAGAGGGTCACATGGAAAAAATCTGGGTACTTGGCGATGCGGTGGTGGATTTATTGCCCGATGGCGAAGGGAAATTACTGCAGTGCCCCGGTGGCGCACCGGCAAACGTCGCGGTGGGCATTGCCCGGCTCGGGGGCAAAAGCGCGTTTATCGGCAGGGTTGGCGACGATCCTTTCGGGCGCTTTATGGCGAAAACGCTCGCTGACGAGCGGGTCGACGTGAAGCATATGCGCCTTGACCCGGCGCACCGCACCTCTACGGTGGTGGTGGATCTGGACGACCACGGCGAACGCTCGTTCACCTTCATGGTGCGCCCGAGCGCCGATCTGTTTCTTGAACCCGCTGACCTGCCGACGTTCAGCGCGGGCGAGTGGCTGCACGTCTGTTCCATCGCGCTAAGCGCAGAGCCGAGCCGCTCGGCGACCTTTCAGGCGATGGACGCCATCCGGAAGGCGGGCGGCTACGTGAGCTTCGACCCCAATATTCGCCCGGATCTCTGGCCGGATGAGAACGCGCTGCGTCGCTGCCTGCAACAGGCCCTCCAAAGCGCCGACGTGGTCAAGCTCTCCGTTGAGGAACTGGCATTTTTAACCGGCAATGCGGATGTAAGAGAAGGTCTGAACACGCTGATGCAGCGCTGCCCGGCGCGCCTGGTGCTGGTCACCCAGGGAAAAGAGGGCGTTATCGCCTGGCATCAGGGCGCGGTGAAACACTATCCAGCTACCCCTGTGCAATGTGTCGATACCACTGGCGCGGGCGATGCCTTCGTCGCCGGGCTGCTCTACGGGCTGGCCGCCGGTCAGGAGCTGGTTCCGGCAATCGCCTTAGCCCAGCGCTGTGGCGCGTTAGCCACCACGGCAAAGGGGGCGATGACCGCGTTGCCCTGGCAGCACGACCTGTAATCCTTCCTTCACTGGCCGCCGTCCGGCGGCCTGAATTGTCGCCTCGATCACACTTACTAAACCGGTTTAGCAAAAAAGATTGCCGATCCAAAATTCCCGGGTTTAGTATCAGCAGCCTAAACCGGTTTAGCAATTTAGCACGTTCGATTAATACTTTTAGGGATGCGACAAAATGTATAAAAAACGCAGACTTGCCGTGATGATAGGCATGCTGGCCGGCAGTACCTCTGTTTTTGCCCAGACGGATATGACAAGTATCGAAGCGCGCCTTGCCGCGATGGAGCAGCGCCTTCAGGCTGCTGAAGCGCGTGCGCAGGTCGCTGAAAAACGCGCCACCGAAGCCGAACAAAAAACGCAGCAGCTGGTCGCCGCCCAGCAGCAGACGCAAACCACAACCCAGGCGGTGGCGCAGCGTACCGCCGCGCTGGAGAAAAAAGCGGATCAGAGCAGCGGGTTTGAGTTCCATGGCTACGCCCGTTCCGGCCTGCTGATGAACGATGCGGCCTCCAGCAGCAAAAGCGGCCCGTACCTGACGCCAGCCGGGGAAACCGGCGGTGCGGTAGGGCGTCTGGGTAACGAAGCCGACACCTACGTCGAGCTGAACCTGGAGCACAAGCAAACCCTGGATAACGGGGCGACTACGCGCTTCAAGGCGATGCTGGCCGACGGTCAGCGAACCTATAACGACTGGTCAGCCGATACCAGCGATCTCAATATTCGCCAGGCCTTTGCGGAGCTGGGTAACCTGCCTGATTTTACCGGCGCGCTGAAGGGCAGCACCTTTTGGGCGGGTAAACGCTTCGACCGCGACAATTTTGATATTCACTGGCTGGATTCCGACGTGGTGTTCCTGGCCGGTACCGGCGGCGGCGTCTACGACGTGAAGTGGAACGACTCGCTGCGCAGCAACTTCTCGATCTACGGCCGCAACTTCGGCAGCGTGGAGCAGACCGACAATAACGTTCAGAACTACATCCTCAGCATGAACCACTTCGCCGGGCCGCTGCAGGTAATGGTGAGCGGCCTGCGGGCGAAGGATAACGACGACCGTAAAGACGCTAACGGCGATCTCATCAAAACCGACGCGGCCAATAACGGCGTTCATGCCCTGGTGGGGCTGCACAACGAGAGCTTCTACGGCCTGCGGGAAGGGAGTGCCAAAACGGCGCTGCTGTACGGTCACGGCCTGGGCGCAGAAGTTAAGAGCATCGGTTCCGACGGGGCGCTGCTGTCTGATGCCGATACCTGGCGCTTCGCAAGTTACGGTGTCACGCCTGTTGGCGGTGGCTGGAGTATCGCGCCTGCCGTGCTGGCGCAGAGCAGCAAAGATCGCTACGTCAAGGGCGACAGCTATGAGTGGGTGACGCTCAACACCCGCCTGATTAAAGAGGTGACCCAGAACTTCGCGCTGGCGTTTGAGGGAAGCTATCAGTACATGGATTTACATCCGGAAGGCTATAAGGACCGTAACGCCGTGAACGGCAGTTTCTACAAGCTGACCTTTGCGCCAACGTTAAAAGCGAGCAAAATCGGCGATTTCTTCAGCCGCCCGGAGCTGCGCCTGTTTGCCACCTGGATGGACTGGAGCAGCAAACTGGATAATTACGCCAGCGATGTTGCCTTTGGCAGCAGCGGCTTCAACGCTGGCGGGGAATGGAACTTTGGGGTCCAGATGGAAACCTGGTTTTAACCCATCACGCTCCCGCCCGGCGGGGGCGTTTCGCACATCATAAAAAGAAGTCAGGCAGAGGTATCTATGGATGTTAATCAAATCGCCCGCGAGCTTATTCCGCTGCTGGGCGGCAAGGAAAATATCGCCAGCGCTGCGCACTGCGCTACGCGTCTTCGTCTGGTGCTGGTCGACGACGCGCTTGCCGATCGGCATGCGATTGGCAAGGTCGAGGGCGTGAAGGGCTGTTTTCATAACGCCGGGCAGATGCAGGTCATTTTCGGCACGGGCGTGGTGAATAAGGTCTACGCCGCGTTTATTCAGCTGGCGGGGATTAGCGAGTCCAGCAAGTCTGAAGCGGCGGATATCGCGGCGCGCAAGCTGAACCCGTTCCAGCGCATTGCGCGTTTGCTTTCCAATATCTTTGTCCCGATCATTCCCGCGATTGTGGCGTCCGGCCTGCTGATGGGCCTGCTCGGCATGGTGAAAACCTACGGCTGGGTCAACGCGGATAACGCCCTCTACATCATGCTGGACATGTGCAGCTCGGCGGCGTTTATCATTCTGCCAATCCTGATCGGCTTTACCGCGGCACGGGAATTTGGCGGTAACCCGTACCTCGGCGCAACGCTGGGCGGCATTCTGACCCACCCGGCGCTGACCAACGCCTGGGGCGTGGCGTCGGGCTTCCACACCATGAACTTTTTCGGCCTTGAGATCGCGATGATTGGCTATCAGGGCACGGTATTCCCGGTGCTGCTGGCCGTCTGGTTCATGAGCATCGTGGAGAAAAATCTGCGCCGCGCGATCCCGGATGCGTTAGACCTGATCCTGACGCCGTTCCTCACCGTGGTTATCTCCGGCTTTATCGCCTTGCTGATTATCGGCCCGGCGGGACGCGCGCTGGGCGACGGTATCTCCTTTATCCTCAGCACCCTTATCGCCCACGCGGGCTGGCTTGCCGGGCTGCTCTTCGGCGGG
Source organism: Enterobacter cloacae complex sp. P38RS (assembly GCF_014930775.1). Taxonomy (NCBI): domain Bacteria; kingdom Pseudomonadati; phylum Pseudomonadota; class Gammaproteobacteria; order Enterobacterales; family Enterobacteriaceae; genus Enterobacter; species Enterobacter cloacae complex sp. P38RS. Next base: position 170,238 of record NZ_JADBRS010000007.1, on the reverse strand, counting down.
CTTTACTCGGTGATTGTGATCACCGGTATTCACCACAGCTTCCACGCGATTGAAGCCGGGCTGCTGGGTAACCCGTCGATCGGCGTTAACTTCCTGCTGCCGATCTGGGCCATGGCGAACGTGGCGCAGGGCGGCGCCTGCCTGGCTGTGTGGTTCAAAACCAAAGACGCCAAAATCAAAGCCATTACCCTGCCGTCGGCATTCTCGGCGATGCTGGGCATCACCGAAGCGGCCATTTTTGGTATTAACCTGCGCTTCGTTAAGCCGTTTATCGCCGCGCTGATCGGCGGCGCGGCGGGCGGAGCCTGGGTGGTGTCAGTGCATGTCTACATGACCGCAGTCGGGCTGACCGCTATTCCGGGCATGGCTATCGTTCAGGCCAGCTCGCTCCTTAACTATATTATCGGCATGGTGATTGCCTTCGGCGTGGCGTTTACCGTCTCGCTGCTGCTGAAATATAAAACGGACTCTGAATAATGACGCAACTTTCCCGCTGGCCTGCGATCCTGCAGGCCGTTATGAAAGGGCAGCCGCGCGCGCAGGCGGACAGCCATTATCCGCAGTGGCACCCCGCGCCGGTGACGGGGCTGATGAACGACCCGAACGGGTTTATCTGGTTTGCCGGACGCTACCACCTGTTTTATCAGTGGAACCCGCTGGCCTGCGAGCATCGCTTTAAATGCTGGGGGCACTGGAGCTCTGCGGACCTGGTGCACTGGCAGCAGGAGCCGCTGGCGCTGATGCCCGACGAAGAGTATGACCGCAACGGCTGCTACTCCGGTAGCGCCGTGGACAACCACGGTGTCCTCACCTTGTGCTACACCGGCAACGTAAAGTTTGATGACGGCAGCCGCACCGCCTGGCAGTGCCTCGCCGTGGAGCAGCCGGACGGAACCTTTACGAAGCTGGGGCCGGTACTGGCGTTGCCGGAAGGCTACACCGGCCACGTGCGCGACCCGAAGGTATGGCAACACGACGGGGAGTGGTACATGGTGCTGGGTGCGCAGGATGTGCAAAAGCGCGGCAAGGTGCTGCTGTTTAAATCAGCCGATTTGCATGCCTGGACGTCCTGCGGGGAGATCGCCGGCCACGGCGTCAACGGCCTGACGGAAGCGGGGTATATGTGGGAGTGCCCGGACCTGTTCGCCCTCGACGGAACGCACGTCCTGATCTGCTGCCCGCAGGGGCTGGCGCGCGAGCCGCATCGCTACCTCAATACCTATCCGGCCACCTGGATGAGCGGGGCGTTTGACTATGCCAGCGCCGCATTCGATCACGGCGAGCTGCACGAGCTGGACGCGGGCTTTGAATTCTACGCCCCGCAAACCACCCTGGCGGAGGATGGACGCCGCATTCTGATCGGCTGGATGGGCGTACCGGACGGGGAAGAGATGCTTCAGCCAACCCGGGCGTACGGCTGGATGCACCAGATGACCTGCCCGCGCGAACTCAGCTATCGCGACGGCAGGCTCTGGCAGACCCCGGCGCGCGAGCTGGCGGCGCTGCGTGAAGATGAGCAGCGCTGGCAGGGGCGCGCCAGCGAGGCGCCGGAACTGGACGCGACGTGCCTGGAGTTTGAGCTGGGCGCATCGCAGGTGAATGTCGATTTCGCAGGCGCGCTGCGCCTCACGGTCGATGAGCAGGGTGTACGCCTTGAACGCGCGAGCCTGAAAACCGGTGAAACGCTGACCCGCTACTGGCAGGGCGACGTCCGTCATTTGCGCGTTCTGTGCGACCGCTCCAGCGTCGAAATTTTCATCAATCACGGTGAAGGGGTGATGAGCAGCCGCTATTTTCCTGACCATCCGGCCCGGGTGCGATTCGAAGGTGCGTCCGACATCACATTACGCTACTGGTCGCTGCGCGCCTGCATGATAGAATGAGGGTTTTGGCAGCCGGATCTAAGTCGTTGTGAGAAAAACAAAACGCGTCACCATAAAAGACATCGCGGAGCTGGCGGGTGTGTCAAAAGCCACCGCCAGCCTCGTCCTGAACGGGCGCAGCAAAGAGCTTCGCGTGGCGGAAGAGACGCGCGAGCGCGTGCTGGCGATTGCAAAAGAGCACCACTATCAGCCCAGCATTCACGCCCGCTCGCTGCGCGATAACCGCAGCCACACCATTGGTCTTGTCGTTCCCGAGATCACTAACTACGGTTTCGCCGTCTTTTCTCACGAGCTGGAGACGCTGTGCCGCGAGGCGGGCGTTCAGCTGCTTATCTCCTGCAGCGATGAAAATCCGGGGCAGGAGACGGTGGTGGTGAACAATATGGTGGCGCGTCAGGTGGACGGGCTAATTGTGGCCTCCAGCATGCTGAACGATGCGGACTACCTGAAGCTCAGCGAGCAGCTGCCCGTGGTGCTTTTTGACCGGCACATGAACGACAGCGCGCTGCCGCTGGTGATCACCGACTCCATTACCCCGACAGCGGCGCTGGTAGCGGACATTGCGCGCCAGCATCCAAATGAATTCTACTTCCTCGGCGGCCAGCCGCGCCTGTCTCCGACGCGCGACCGTCTGGACGGTTTTAAGCAAGGTCTGCGAGAGGCCGGCGTGGAGCTGCGCCCCGAGTGGATCATTCACGGTAACTATCACCCGAGCTCCGGGTACGAGATGTTTGCTGAACTCTGCGCCCGCCTGGAGCGTCCGCCAAAAGCGCTTTTCACCGCCGCCTGCGGGCTGCTGGAAGGGGTGCTGCGCTATATGGGCCAGCATAACCTGTTGCAAAGCGATATCAGATTAGCCAGCTTTGACGATCACTATCTCTACGATTCACTGACGATCCCGGTGGATACCATTCGTCAGGACAACCGCCAGCTGGCGTGGCACTGCTTTGATCTGATTGGCAAATTGATCGAAGGGGAGACGCCGCAGCCATTGCAGCGCAAGCTGGATGCCACCCTGCAGCGGCGCTATAAGTCAGCGGTATAGCCCCAGGCGATATATCAATAACTTTAATTAATTTAAGTTTTGGAAGCGCCGATAACCATAAGGAATAATTCTCCTTGAGGTATTGGTTTATGTCGTTGAAAAAGTCGTCCCTGATTGTCCTGTTCTCGCTGCTTTTGTTCTTTATCGTCAGCACCGTGACGAGCGTTGGCCTCATCATTAAAAGTAATAACTCGCTGGATAACGTCAACAAAGAGATCCAGGTGGTACTGTCGATTATTGATCCCATCAACCACAGCCGTACGCTGCGCGTGCGGGTGATGGAGTACGTGAAGATGGTGGAAGCGGGCAACGCGGCGGACGAGTCTGCAAAGCTTGCCGCAGTGAAAGAGGCGCTGACCAAAGCGGACAATGCCTTTGCGGCGTTTATGGCTTCGCCGCGTCTGACGGATGAAGCACCGATGGTGAGTGCCTATCAGGACGCCTGGCAAAACTACCGCAACCAGGGGCTGGCGCCGCTGATCGATGCCGCTGCGGCGCACGATGTCGCCAAATTTGACGCGCTGATCCCGGAAGTTTCCCGTCTCGATCGCCAGTACGAAATCATTCTCGACCAGGTGCTTTCGGTCCACCAGAAATACGCTAAAAGCCTGAACGAGGATGCGAGCAGCAATTTCGTCTCCGGCCTGGTGATGATTGCCGTTATTGCCTGCCTGTTTGTTGTGGTGATCGTTGCAGTCAGCATCTTCATGAAGCGCTTTGTCTTTGCCCCGGTCAACCTGGCGCGCGAGCACTGCAGCCAGATTGCAGCGGGCAAGCTGGACATTCCGGTGCCAGTGAAGGGGAGTTCAAGCAACGAAATCGACCACCTGATGGGCTCGATGGAGCAGATGCGTCATGCACTGCTGGCGACCATCGCCCAGGTGCGCGATGCGAGCCATACCGTGACGCACGCGGCGCAGGAGATTGCCGCCGGGAATATCGATCTGGCTTCGCGTACCGAGCAGCAGGCTTCCGCGTTGACCCAGACGGCGGCTAGCATGGAGGAGCTGAGCGCGACGGTGGCGAACAATACCGATAATGTCTATCAGGCCGGAAAACTGGTGCAGGACGCGGTGAAAAATGCCCACACCGGGGAAGCGGTAACCCGCGAAGTCATCGACACGATGAACACCATCGCGGCGAACTCGAAGCGCATCGAAGACATTACCAGCGTGATCAACAGCATCGCCTTCCAGACCAACATTCTGGCGCTGAACGCGGCGGTTGAAGCGGCGCGCGCCGGTACGCAGGGCCGCGGCTTTGCAGTGGTGGCCAGCGAAGTGCGTACTCTCGCGCAGAAAAGCGCGGTGGCGGCTAAAGACATCGAGAGCCTGATTGCGCAGTCGGTCTCAAGCGTCAAAAACGGTGCGGAGCTGGTGAGCCGCTCGGGCGAGGTGATTGACGCGATCATTTCGTCGGTGAATAAGGTGAATACGCTGATGGAGCAGATCTCCGTCGCCTCCGAAGAGCAGAGCCGCGGGATCGGCCAGGTCGGGCAGGCGGTGACCGAGATGGATGGCGTGACCCAGCAGAACGCCGCGCTGGTGCAGCAGTCCGCGGCGGCAGCTGCCTCGCTGGAGGAGCAGGCGCAGCAGCTTTCACGGAGTATTGCGAGTTTTAGGTTGCCAGTGCAGGCTTGATTTTATGAGGGAGGCTCCGACTGGAGCCTATTTTATGAGGGATGCGCGTTGGCAAGGTTCATTACGATGGGCTGCCACATTGGCACATGAAACTTTTATGTAAACCAGATCAATGCAAACACATTACCTAAATTAAGAGCCGTTATGCCTTAAAAGAGGACGTAGATGCAGCACCAGACTTTTAAGCGAAACTGCTCATTCACGGTAGCGAAACAGGTTTTATCGCCAAGTACATTGCTTAGAATATTGAGTGTTATGCGTTCGATGGTCAGGTCTTCCACTTCACCGGAAAGCCTCTCATAGTTACAGCCGCAGCGTTAATCGTTTGGGCGTTAAAATGGCATCTTCCGCAATTCCAATCTATTGGACTGTTGATGATGGGAGCATACCGCGAACTACGCAAACTACCTCTTGGTGTAAACATAGCGGATTAATTTGATGAACGTGTTGAGGCAGCAAGAGCTGTAGCTGACAATAATGAATTTGTGGGATGAATGTCATGTGCTGGTTTGATGTGATATAATCTAACCTCTTGATTTTAAGCGTTTTTGTTGGTTTTATATAAAAGCGTCTAAAAATAATTTTTTTGATTTTTAATGAATGTTATGTAAAGTAATACACTGTTTTCTATGTGGAAAACGGTGTTTTGCATAGTTTTCAATGAGGAATATATTATGTTTTCAGACTCAGAGTTATCAATGTGGGATGTCGCACCTAAAGATAGACCTACAAAAATGAATGCAAGTGAAATAAATGAAAAATATGAGCGAGGAGAGCATAGGATTGTAACTGAGACTAACAATGAGAAGTTGCCAAATTTCGTTCAAGCGCTCGAGCGGCAAAACTATATGGAGATTCGACCATTTTACCAAAGGAGATCTCGGTGGGATGAGGAAAGGCAATCAAAACTTATCGAATCCTTCATTATAAACATTCCAGTCCCTCCTGTATTTTTATACGAGAAATCTTTTGGCTCTTATGAAGTAATGGATGGCCAGCAGCGAATTACAGCCATATCAGATTATTACAATAACCGCTTCAAATTAACTGGATTGGATTTATGGCCGGAACTCAATGGCATGTATTATGCTGATCTACCCAATAAAATCAAATCAGGCCTTGATCGTCGTTCTATTTCTTCAATCGTTTTATTAAAGGAATCTGCTCCAGATGAAGAGGATGCAATTTTTTTACGACAGCTTGTTTTTGAAAGATTAAATACTGGTGGTGTTCGTTTAGAAAGACAGGAGATAAGAAACTCTTTAAGCAAGGGATTGGTGAATGACATGCTTTTTATACTTGCGAGAGATGATCTTTTCAGAAAAATATGGGGGCTTCCGTCTTTTACGGAGGAGGAAGAGAATAACCATAAATTGGAAATTTATGAAGAGGCCTTCTATAAAAAGATGGAAGATCTTGAAGTTATATTGAGGTTTTTTGCTTTACGACATTTGCAGCATTTTAAGTACGGAATTCAGGGTTTTTTAGATTTATATCTAATACGCACTAAAGATTTTACGCATACTGATATTGAAGTGCTGAAAGATATATTCCTGAAAACACAACGGTTGGCATATGAAATCTATGGTGACGATGTTTTCAAATTGTATAAAAGTGGCGAGTTTTACGGTCGGCCAGTAAAAGGGGTTTATGATGCAGTCATGGTTTCATTTAGTGAGCGATTAGATGACTATGATTTGATAGTTGATTGTAAAGAATCAATCTTAAAGCAGACAATTGAGATTTTTAATGAGAAAGGTGTTTCATCCTTTACAGGACGTGCAAGCACTAAGAAAGATATAGAGTTAAGGGTTAATGATTTTCGACAGATATTGATCAATGTTATTGGAAAATAATTATGCTTGATGTTATTAAGGATAATACGGAAAGAGATATCATAGTTGTTTTAGATGTATTTAATAATATTTATTCCGGCTTAAGTAAAGTATCACCGGTTAAAGTGACAAAAATAAGACAATACGCTTACGCTACGGCCGTAACTCGGCTATACGCAATTTTTGAACATTTTATCGAAAAAACACTTTCGTCATATTTGGATTATTTATCAGAAAATAAAAGTTATGCAGATTTATCTCCTGGACTGAAAAGAGAGTATAGAATAGGTTTTTCTCATGTTCTGAGTAGAATTGATCAGCCAAGATTTAGCTCTCTTAACCATGAAGATTTAATAGAAAAATATCATAGAGCAATTAATGAAAATTTTATTAGTTATCAGTTTGTTGCGGAAGCATTAATTAGGCATGATAATAACCTTAGACCTAATGTCCTATTTGAACTATTTAGTCGGTTAGGTCTGACAGGTCTTGAAAGTTGGTTGATTTCGTCTGTAAAAGAGTATGGATTATATGATAGTGAGGAAAGGGTTAAGGAACGTTTTGAATCGGAAATTAATAATTTTATTGAGGTTAGAAATGACTCTTCACATGGCGTACCTGAGCAAATAGGTAGTCAAAGTATACTTCAGCGTAATTGTGAATTAATTTTTTTTCTAGTTAACAGTATTACTTCCTTTCTTGAGAAGGAGATTTTTCTTCTCTTACAACTTACTGGAAAAACCATTAACATTGGTAATGTCACAGAGGTATTTAATAAAGCTGGGGCATGCGTGGCGGTGCTTAATAAAGGCGTGGTCATAAGCTTGGCTGAGAATTATTTTTTTGAAGACTCATCTCATTTTTACACACAAAAATTTAGTGCCATTAAATTAAATGGCAATGATATTAATGCAGATTTCTCAGTGTTGGACAATAATATGGAAATAGGAATCAAATGCGATCGACTTCCCAAGAGAAAAACTAGCATTCATGTTTTTCGATAACTGGCGAGTAATTAGGTGAGTTTATTATTTTTATAAACTCATCTTTGCCTATTATCCTTGTTAAGTTATATATCTATTATTTCACACATATTGCACGTCGTAGCTTGTGGCTGTGTTGTGAGGTAGAACAATGTAAAGTTAGTAATGTATTTATAAGCCTCGCGAGGAGATCCCAATGAAGAAGAGTTTCTCCGACGAACAGATCATCAGTATCCTCCGTGAGGCCGAAGCCTGGTTTTTGCCCGTGAGTTCTGCCGTACGCACGCCATATCCGACGCCACCAAAAAGTATGGAGGTATGGAGGTGCCCGAGGTTAAGCGCCTGAAGTCGCTTGAGAAAGAGAACGCCAGACTCAAGAAGCTGCTTGCCGAAGCCATGCTGAATAAGGAGGGGCTTCAGGTGGTTCTGGGACGAAAGTACTGATGACAGACCACAAACGGGAAGCCGTTAAGTTTATGTGTGATGCGACCGGTCTGTCACAACGTCGTGCTTGCAGGCTGGCAACCCAACGCAGAACGGGTTTATTGAGAGCTTTAACGGACTATTGCTCGATGAATTTCTGAATGAGCACTGGTTCAGCGATATAGTTCACGCCAGGAAAATTATTAATGGTTGGCGGCAGGATTATAACGAGTGTCGTCCATATTCAGCACTGAATTTTCAGACGCCGTCAGAGTTTGAAGTCCGGTGGCGGAATGGAAAATAAGAAGATAAACAAAACGACATTACTAGCTGACGGTTGTATCCAATGCTGGGTGTAGATCATTGGCAATTGCTTTCAGAGGGCTTGTGAAAAACGCTCCCCGCAAACTTTTTCACTCATCCCAGCAATATTTCCCTCCCTCATCCGTCTACCTCATCACAAGCCATAATCAGTTACTGCAAACGAGGTAAACACCATGAGAGATTTTGAAATGCACGGCAGAGGTCACGGGCGCGGATTCGGTCGTCACCGTATGGGCAAGGGCTTAGTCATCGGCGCGGTGATTTTCATCGTGCTCGGCCTGCTGGTGATGTCCCTGTGGAACGCCTTGCTTCCGGCGATCCTTGGCGTGAAGGCCATCGGATTCTGGCAGGCGCTGGGGATTCTGGTGCTGAGCCGCATTCTGTTTGGCGGATTAGGTTTTCGCCCGGGGATGTTTGGCGCGCACCGCCGGATGCACGAGCGCTGGATGAACATGACGCCTGAACAGCGCGAGGCGTTTATTCAGCAGCGTCGCGAAGGTTTTGGTCGTCACGGTCGCGGTCACTGCGGCTGGCATGGCCATCGTGACGATAAGCGCGATGACGCCGCGCCCAAAACGCCGGAAGCAGAGTGAGCGAAATGAAAGCCGGGGAGGCGGGCGGATCCATGCTGATGTCGGCGCTCAACGCCTGTCGCGCCCGGCTGAAAGCCTTCATTCGCGGACGGACGTCCGTTCGCGATGATGCCGACGACATTTTGCAGGAAGTCACGTATCAGCTGATGAAAGTGGAGCAACCGGTCGAAAACGTCGCCGCCTGGCTGTTCCGCGCGGCGCGTAACGAGATGACCGACCGGGCGCGCAAAAAGCGCGAGGTGTCGCTCTCCGGCTATTTTACGGGCGAAGATGACGAGGGTTTTCCGGAAGACGAGCTGGCCGAAACCCTGTTCGGCGTACCGCAAACGCCGGAGGAGGAGTATCTCAAAACGCTGCTGTGGGAAGAGCTGGGGCAGGCGTTGTCAGAACTCCCACCACCGCAGCGCGAAGTGTTTGAAAAGACCGAGCTGCACGGCTACAGCATTAAAATGCTGGCAGAGGAGACGGGGGCCAGCGAGCAGGCGCTTCTATCCCGCAAGCACAAGGCGGTGCTGTTTCTGCGCACGCGTCTGCGGGATATCTACGACGCGCTGACGGGGGAATAGCAGCGACAGACAAAACCTTACACTTCCGGCACTTGTAGATTCATCACTATCGTTTATGATCGGGGCGTCTTGTTACTCTGGAATATTATGCGCAACCGTCAGCTCCTCGGAAAATGGCTTTTGATCATCACCTGTCTCGCGATGGCGATTTGCCTCGTTCAGCGTGTGGTGATGCTCAACCATTTTTTACAGGGACTGGATCCGCAGATTTCACTGAGTGCAGATGCCCCAACCCAAAGCAGCACCGAGCAGTTCGGGCCATCGCCCTGCCAGCTGGGCGCCCAGTCGCTTCTTTGTGCCCAGCCGCTGTTCTTCGACGGCGCGCTGCCGGCTATCATTATCTTCTTCGCGCTGTTACAGCTGCTGACGCAAGGGCGGGCATTCGCTCCCGCGGAACAGCCGGTTCAGGCACCGCCTCCCCGAATACACCTTAAAAACTGCGTTTTCCGTGAATGAAAATCATCGTCACCACACGATAATTTTTCACTGTTCACGGAGTAATACATGGTTAACCTCTTCAGGGGATTCGTCCTCCTGTGGCTGTCCTGCATCGGCATTGCCCATGCGGCAGACACCGGCTGGCAGGTCTCCCCACAAAACGATCACGCCCGCATCCGCTTTCAGGCGGAGAGGGAACAAACGCACATTAAAGGCCTGCTCACCGTTGAGCTAAAGCCCGGCTGGAAAACCTACTGGCGATCGCCGGGCGAGGGCGGCGTCGCGCCAAAAATCAGCTGGCCGGAAGGCGTAACGGATAGCTGGTCCTGGCCGGTTCCTTCGCGCTTCGATATCTCCGGCATGACCACGCAGGGGTATCACGATAAGGTCACGATTCCGATCGTTCTCGACGGGGTGAAGAGCGACGCGCTCAATGGAACGCTCACGCTCTCCACCTGCAGCAACGTCTGCCTGCTGACGGACTACCCGCTGCATCTCGATTTTACCCAGCCGGTGGATGAGGGCTTCAGTAGCGCCTTCGAGCAAGCGATGCGCGCCGTGCCCGGTACGTCTGGCGTATCCACGGATCTCTCCGCCTGGCTCTCTGGCGATAAGCTGGTGATTACCGGCACGACGGACGGGAAGTGGGACAATTCGGGGATCTACTTTGACCCGCTGGAGGGTGACATTCTGCCCGGCGAGCCGGCCATTAAGCACGACGGCAACAGGCTTCGGGTGACGGTACCCGTGACCGACGAATGGGGCGATAAACCCGCCTCGCTGGAAGGCAAGAGGCTGTCGTTTGTGCTGACCAATGGCGGTAACGCGCAGCAAACCACCATGACCGTTGGGGCAACGCCCGCAGAGTCTTCCGCGCCTGAAGGAACGGGTAAAATGGTGCTTTTTGCCCTGCTTGGCGGATTGATCCTGAACCTGATGCCCTGCGTGCTGCCGGTAATGGGCATGAAGCTTAACAGCATCCTGCAGGCGGGATCGGACAGGCGCGCCATCAGGCTACGCTTCCTGGCCACCAGCGCCGGGATCCTCACCTCCTTTGCGCTGCTGGCCGCGATGGTGACCGCGCTTAAGCTGACCGGAGCGTCGCTGGGGTGGGGCATTCAGTTCCAGAACCCGTGGTTTATCGGCCTGATGGTTGCCGTGACCTTCCTCTTTGCGCTGAACCTGTTTGGGGCGTTTGAGATGCTGCTCCCTTCTGCCGCCACCGGGCGGCTGGCAACGGCAGGGGGCACAGGGCTTGGCGGCAGCTTCTGCGAAGGGATGTTCGCCACGCTGCTTGCCACGCCGTGCTCCGCGCCGTTCCTCGGCACGGCGGTTGCCTTTGCCCTTGGCGCGCCGCTGCACGCCCTGTGGCTGATCTTCCTGATGCTGGGCGTGGGCATGAGCCTGCCGTGGCTGTTTGTGGCCCTGGTGCCGAAAACGGCCATGCTGCTGCCAAAACCCGGCCGCTGGATGAACACGCTCAAAACGATCCTGGGCCTGATGATGCTGGCCTCCAGCCTCTGGCTGGTCACGCTGCTGAGCCTGCATCTCGGCGAGGCGGTCAGCCAGGTCGTGATGCTGGTGCTGATCGTTATCGCGCTGGCGCTGTTCGCGAAGAAGGGGCAAACCTCCTCGCCGTTATTCTGGGTCGTGGTCATCGCGCTGTCGGTGTTCGGCGGGTATCAGCTGCGCGGGTTGCTCAACTCACCGTCAGACGCCACCACGCAAAGCGTCGCACAGACCATCCCGTGGCAGCCGCTCAGCGAGGAGGCCATTGAGCAGGCGCTGGCGCAGGGGAAACGGGTGTTTGTGGATATCTCGGCGGACTGGTGCGTGACCTGCAAAGTTAACGAGCACCGGGTACTGCGTCAGCCGGACGTTATTGCCGCGCTGAGCCAGCCGGACGTGGTGGCCCTGCGCGGAGACTGGAGCCAGCCCTCCGCGCTTATCGCGGAGTTTCTCGCGAAGCGAAACCGCTACGCCATTCCCTTTAATGAGGTCTATGGCCCCGGCACGCCTGACGGAGAGATCCTCTCGCCGCTGCTGGACAAGCGCACCCTGGTCACCACCCTGAACAACGCAAAAGGCTGATGCATTATGAAAAAATTCTTTATTACGCTTATGCTCCTGCTGACCTCGGCTCAGGTCATGGCAGCCCAGCCGCTGACGCCGGACCAGGAACAGCGCGCGCAGAAGATGATCGCTGATTTCCTGTTTAACGATCCGGATTCGCCGCGTATTGGCGCGAAAAACCCAAAGCTTACCCTGGTGGTGTTTACCGACTATAACTGCCCGTACTGTAAGAAATTCGATCCTTACCTGGAGAAGATCGTCGAAAAACACCCTGATGTGGCGGTGGTCTTTAAGTTTTTACCTTTCCGCTCGGAAAGTTCGCTGACCGCCGCGCGCGACGCGTTAACCGTCTGGCGCGCGCATCCCGAGCAGTTTATGAAATTTAACCATACCCTGATGGCCAAAAAGGGATACCACGATGACGCCAGCATTCAGGAGGCGCAAAAGCGCGCGGGGGTGAGCGTCAGCGCGCCGGATGACGAGAGCATGGTGTCGATCAAACGCAGCCTGATCGTCGCGGAAAAAATGGGAATTCAGGGCACGCCCGCCACGCTTATCGGCGAAGGGCTGCTGCCCGGCTGGGTTCCTTTTGAACAGTTCGACGAAATGGTCAGTGACGCACTGAAAAACCGCTAACCTGAAGGGGGCGGAATGCCCCCGACAAACCGGAGAGGGAAATGAAAAAATTACTGTTACTTTCGGCGCTGGCGACCTCAGGGCTGGCCCAGGCCGCTGATGCCATACCGGATGTGGTGAAGCAGTTCAGCGAGCAGCAGCAGATCAAAATCATTAAGAAACTGGATGCCCCCGGCGGCGCACCGGCCTGGCTGGGGCAATATCAGGACATGGGCGTGACGCTGTTTTTAACGCCGGACGGCAAGCACGTTATTTCGGGCTATTTGTACGATGACAAAGGAAAAAACCTCAGCGAAGGCTATTTCCAGAAAGAGATCTACGCTCCGATGGGACGCGAGATGTGGAAAAACCTCAATGCGGCGCATCCCCTGAAGGAAGGGGCAGATAACGCCCCGCGTAAGGTCTTTGTCTTCGCCGATCCGTTCTGCCCGTACTGCAAGCAGTTCTGGGCCGAAGCGCAGCCGTGGGTGAAGGCGGGCAAGGTTCAGCTCAACACGCTGCTGGTGGCGTTTCTTAACCCCAACAGCGGGCGCAACGCCTCTGCGATCCTGAATGCGAAAGATCCGGTTTCGGCCTGGCGCGAATACGAGCTTTCCGGCGGTAAAAAATTACCCAAGCCTGAAGGCGAGGCTTCCCGCGAAACGGTAGCGATCCTGCAGAAACACCAGGCGCTGATGGACAGCCTGGGTGCAAACGCCACGCCGGCCATTTATTATCTGAATGCGGAAAACGAACTGCAGCAGGTGGTCGGTATGCCGGACGCGCAGCAGCTTGAGGCAATGTTCGGGCCGAAGCCTTAAGAAATCAGGCAGAAACGGGGTGTTTCTGCCTGATAGTCACTTAGCTACCCCAGCGTCCTTTGAGGTAGTTCACCGCCTGCTGGGTCTGCGGCTGGTTCAGGTAATCTTCCCGGAACAGGATGGTGCCGTTCACGTTGGGCAGCGAATCGTTAAGGTCGAGCTGTTTTTTTAGCTCCGGAACGCCGCCCTGTACCGTCCAGTCCGGCTCATTTTTCGACGGTTCGCCCACCTTGTAAAACGCGATACCGATATACAGGCGGGTGTGGGTCGGCTTGACGACGTCGGCCCACCATTTGGTCAGCACGTCGTAGCGCGCGGCGTCCCGGGAGAAGGGCCAGTATATCTGCGGGGCAATGTAGTCCAGCAGGCCCTGCTGCACCCACTGACGCGTATCGGCGTAGGATTCATCGTAGGCCGCGGCGCCGCGCGTGTCCGAACCCGCCGGGTCAAAGGAGCGGTTCCGCCACACGCCCGCCGGGCTGACGCCAAACTCCACGTTGGGCCTGGTCTGCTTGATCGCGCGGGAGACCTGCACGATCAGCTGCTGCGTATTGTGTCTGCGCCAGTCGGCTTTTGAGGCAAATCCCTGGCCGTACTGCCGCCAGGTTTGCGCGTCGTTGAGCGCGGATCCCGGCGATTCAGCGTAAAAGTAATCATCAAACTGCACGCCGTCTACCGGGTAGTTTGCCACCACTTCGGTCACCACTTTGGTTATCCAGTCGCGCACTTCGGGAATGCCCGGGTCGAGAACAAAACGATCTCCGGAGACGCGTACCCATTCCGGGTGCTGAACATAAACGCTGGACGGGGTCAGATATGAAGTCCGGTTCAGGGCGGCGATGGTTGAGGGCTTAGTATTGGTCGACACGCGGTAAGGGTTGAACCAGGCATGAACCTTCATGCCGCGCTTGTGCGCTTCATCCAGCATAAACTGCAGCGGGTCGTAACCCGGATATTCGCCGATGTTGCCCGTCAGCATATCTGACCACGGTAGAATTTTTGATGACCAGAGCGCGGTGCTGTCCGGCTTCACCTGGAAAAATACGGTGTTAATCCCGAGGCGCTTAAGGTTGTCGAGCTTGCCGATCAGCGCCTGCTTTTGCATGGTGATGCGCTGGTCGGCGCTGCGGCCGTTCACCGAGGCCACCGGCGGCCAGTCGAGACGAGAGACGGTCGCCAGCCAGACCCCGCGCATCGGCTCGTTTGCCTGCTGCGTCGGTTTGCTGGCGGTGGGAAGAGGGGTAACCAGTGATTTAGGTGGTTTTGAGGAGCAGCTTACAAGTAAAAGCGCGCAGGCAGCCAGCGCACCGATCCGTTTTACGTGTCGCGTCATTTGCGTATTAGCTCTTGATAATTCGACTGTTAGCCCAGGGATTAAAGGCGGGCGCCGCCTGTTCTGCGCTTTCCTCATCGTTGAGGGAGTCCAGATACAGGGCTTCAACTTCCGCGCGCGCCCACGGGGTGCGGCGCAGGAATTTCAGGCTCGATTTAACGCTGGGATCTTTTCTGAAACAGTTAATTTTGATGCGGTCGCCCAATTCGCTCCAGCCATACTTCGCCACCAGGGCGTTGACCATCATCTCCAGCGTTACGCCATGTAAAGGATCTTTGGAAATGTGTGCAGTCATAGGCGTCCGGATGTCTCGATTTTTAGGGGATTGGGGTAAACGCTGAAAGGGTACAAGAAAGCAGGGGAAGCGGCAATTTTCCTTTTCCCCTCGCTCACTTTATGACGGACTCCGTGCGCTGATTTTCACCGACAATTTTTCCCGCGCTGTTTTCAATCGTAAACCGAATCGACACGTTGTCCTGGCCCACGGGCGTAGCCGTCAGCGTTTTGACCATCGTTCCCGAGTCTGCTGCGATCGTCATCGTCGTCGTGCCTTTAGCCAGCACCTTGTCGCGCTGGGTGATACGCCAGGTCAGGCGGCATTCGCTGCACGGTTTCCAGGTGTCGTTGATGGCCCAGAGGCGCACGGTCGCCGCCGCGCCGGATTGCCACTGCGCGGTGACCGGTTCGATGGACGGCAAAACAGGCTGGTACGCGCGCTGGAGCGCGTAAAACCCGGCTTTAGGCTTACGCAGGTAGTCCACCACGCCCCAGTTGATGGAGGGCCAGGTTTCCACAAACATAAAGTGGAACAGGGCCGTCACCGGCTGGTATCGCTGTCGGCGATAGCTTTCGGCCGCCGTGGCCACCAGCTGAGACTGGTACGCCTGGGTATTGCGAATCATCGCCTGAATATTCTTCCCGCGCGGAATACCGGCGAACTTAAAGGTCTGGAAGGGCTGAAAATTATGGTATTTCCAGACGGTCCAGCCGGGATCGTCGGCGGCGGTCGTTTTTGGCCAGAGCGACGCCGCCGGGATGATGGTTTTTAGCGTTGACAGGCGGGGAAGCGCCTGCGCGCCGAACTCGGTAATGATCCCCGTTTTGGCTGGGGCCAGCAGGTCGCGCACGGTGCCAAAGTACCAGCCCGCCCAGTAATGCTCCTCAACGGCGGAGAAGCGGTGCACGATGCGGGAGGTATCTTCGGCAAGCGTATCCGCCACCTTTTGCGTGAGCTCGCGATTCAGATCTTTATTCCAGTCCGGGAAGCGTTTTTCCATCCACGGCGAATTCCACGGCGGTTCGTTATGCCCGCCCCAGACGATGATGGCGGGCGAATTGCCAAACTGTTCGATCATCTCCCGCGTCTGTCGAACCGCATTTTCCGTGAAAGCCGCACTGTTGTTGTAGCCCCACTGCAGCGGAACATCCTGCCAGATCATCATGCCCATCTCATCGGCCACGTCATACAGCGCGCGCCCCGCAACGTGTCCGTGCACGCGTATGGCGTTGGCGTTCATGGCTTCCACCAGACGAAGGTCGCGTCGGTATTTTTTCCGCGTCATGGTGCCGAGCCAGGGGGAACCGATGTAATTGCTGCCCTTAATAAAAAGGCGCCTGTCGTTTATGAGCCAGCCCTTATTGTCGGGCTGCTCGACGATTTTGCGCAGCCCGGTGCGGGTTACCGCCGTGTCCATTAAGCCGTTTGCATCCCGCAACGCCACGCGAACGGTATACAGGTGGGGTTTTCCGGTACCGACGGGCCACCACAGTTTTGCCTTCGGCATGGGCAGCGTCACCTGCACGGAATGGGCGCCGCTTTCGAGGGTAACCGGAAAGTCAGCCTGATAGGGCCTGCCGCTGAAGTTGGCGGGCGTGGCAGTGAGCCGCACGGTCGCCGGGCCCTGACCGAGCGCGCGATAGCGAATATCCGCTTTTAGCGTCGGGCGAGTCAGCCCCTGCGACCAGTCGGGGCGCAGGATGGTCTCATCAAGGGTGGCGCCCCGGCTAAGGTGCAGCCGGACCGGTGCCCAGATGCCGCCCGAGTTAGCGTCCTGTCCTTCCGGCGACCAGGCGCCACCGGGACGCGTGTCATGCTGATTCAGAACCCCCTTCATGACCGTTTTATGCAAAGGCCAGATCTTGTGCGGATCTTCGTAGGGGCTGTCTACCCTGACAATGAGCCGATTGTGACGTTGTAACGCCGGGCTGGCGTCCAGCGAAAAGCGCTGAAAGTAGCCCTCATGCTTGCCCAGCGGCTGGCCGTTCAGGGTCACCTCTGCCAGGTAATCGACGCCGTCAAACACCAGGGTACTCATCACGTCGGGGGGCTGCACGGGCAGGGAAAACGCGTGCTTGTACCACAGCGCGCCCTGATGATCGTACCCGGCGCTGTACCAGTTGGCAGGAACCTGAAGCGGGTGCCAGCCTGATGCGGCAGGATGTGCGCTGTCATTGGCATCCTGAACCTGCCATTCTCCGGCCAGAGACCAACTGACCGGCGCAGAGTTCGCCACCGCGTGGGTGGTCAACAGGGCAACGAGCAGCGTGCAGTTGCGAGCGTTCATTTGTTTACCCCGCGCGCGTTGAGCCACGCCATCAGGCGCAGCGATTCCTGGCGAAGATTTTCTTTCAGGGCCGCAAGCTGGCGCCCATCCAGCGTATGCGCGTCGCTTTCCAGCACCTGCAGCTGCTGTGCGAGCGTGCTGAAGTCCAGGGTGACGGCTTCTCCGCGCAGCTTGTGGGCCGCGCGTCGCAGCGCCTCGCGGTCGTTGCTGTCGATCGCCTGGGTAATGGTTTTGATTGCTTCATTTAGCCCTTCGCCAAACAGGGCCAGCAGCTCCTGTACCAGGGTGGGATCGTCAGCGCACTGCTTCAGCAGGCGTGCTTCATCCGGAAAACCGGAGGCGTCTTCGTGGTGCTGGCGCACGCGGGCAATCTCTTCAGCGAGACGCTCCTGGCTGATGGGTTTGGCAATGTAGCCGTCGAACCCCATATTCAGGCAGCGCTCTTTATCCCCCTGCATGGCGTGTGCGGTCATGGCGACGGTGGGTTGAGGCGGTCCGGGCCGGGACTGCTCTTCTTCACGAAGCAGGCGAATGGCGGTCTCACCGTCCATCTCTGGCATCTGAAGGTCGATCAGTAAAACGTCCCACGTATCCGCGCGCCAGCGTTCAAGCAGCGCGACGCCATTGTCGACGATCTGACAGCTATGGCCGAGCCGCTCGAGCAGGCGCGCGGCGACCTTCTGGTTGACCAGATTATCTTCAGCCAGCAGGATCCGCAGTCCCGTGGCTGCAGGCGAGGCGACAGGCGCGGGCGTGCTTTCACCCACGGGTGCTGGCGAACGTTCAAACGCGGCGGCAATCGCCTGATGTAATTCATCCTGGGCGATAGGCTTATGCAGATAGTTCTTGATTCCGATCCGCTTCAGCATATTGATTTCAAAATGTCGGCTCATGGAGCTCAGCATGATGATATGGCTTTCAGCAACCTGCGGCAGAACCGAAAGCTCAAGGGCCAGAGACACGCCGTCCATATCCGGCATCTGCGCGTCCAGCAGGATCAGGGGCCACGCCGTTCCCGTTCTAACCCGGTCAATGGCCTCGCTGGCGTTGTTAACGCAGGTGGGTTTCAGTCCCATCTGGCTGAGCATCGCGGCCAGCAGCCGCAGGTTGGTCGCGTTATCATCAACCACCAGCACGGGTTCACCGTTAAAGCGCTGGCTATGTGGGCGCTCTCCGGGCGCAAGGGTTTGCTCCGCCAGCGGCAGCGAGAACGAAAATTCGCTGCCTTTTCCCGGCTCGCTGGAGACCGTTAATTCGCCCCCCATGGCCGCAACCAGTCTTGCCGAGATGGTTAGCCCGAGCCCCGTACCGCCATAGCGGCGGGTGGTTGAGTTATCCGCCTGGCTGAAGGCTTCAAAAATAGCCTTCTGCTTATCTGCCGGTATGCCAATGCCGCTGTCGCGCACGCGAAAACGCCATTGATTCGCGCTATCGCCGGGCTCAACAACCAGGATAACTTCTCCCTGATGGGTAAATTTCAGCGCGTTGCCCAGCAGATTGGTCAGGATTTGGCGCAGCCGCGCGCCGTCAACCAGCAGCACGTCGGGAACGTCGGGCGCAATATCAACCAGCAGCTCGATGCCTTTTTCGCTCGCCCCCGGCATGTGCGGACGAATGAGCGACTGAATAAAGGGGCGGACAGGAACGGGTTCCGTCTCCAGCTCCACTTTGCCGGCTTCAATTCGGGAAAAGTCGAGAATATCGTTGATGATATGCAGCAGAGACTGGGCAGAGCTCATCACCAGGGTCAGATAGTCGCGCTGATCGGCACTCAGAGACGTATCCAGGCACAGCTGGGTCATGCCAATAATGCCGTTCATCGGGGTACGAATTTCATGGCTCATATTCGCCAGAAACGCGCTTTTTGCCTCATTGGCTTTTTGTGCCTCAATGGCCGAGGCGAACGCCTGAATTTCAGCCTCTTTGCGCCGCGTAATATCCTGCAGCGTGCCAATAACGCGCTCTGCGTTTCCCTCAATGGAGAGCGTAACCACCTGGCCGGACAGCAGCATCCAGCGCAGCCCTTCGGTAGGGTGATGCACGCGAATTTCACATTCAAAGACCGGACGATGATCCTGCTTCGAAGCGTGCAGCGCCTTGCGTAGCGCTGCGCGATCGTCCTCGTGGACCTGATTGAGGAGAAAACGCACCGGATATCGCCACTGTGTGCGCGACTGGCCCAGCATGGCAAGCAGGGTATCGTTGACCTGGAGCGTGTCGCCGGAAACCTGCCAGTCCCAGATCCCGATATGAATGGATTCCGCCGTCAGCAGAAAGTCGTCATGCAGCTGGTGGCGCGCGCGCTGCGCTTCATCCAGCTCCGTAACATCGCTGTGCAGGCTGACAATACCACCGTCCGCAAGCCGCTGATGCTGGACGAAGATCCGCCGCTGGCCCGCCTGGCGCACCTCGCAGTGTTTATCCTGCCGACAGTTGCGCACGATCGACTCGCGCAGCGTCTGGCGCAGGCCGGGATCGACGTTGTAAACGGCGTCGATAAAGCGTTCCGCCAGCGCTTCAAGAGTGGTTCCCACCGTCAGCCACGGGGTTATGACCGGATAAAACAGGGCAACGTTGTGATTCCAGGCCTGCAGGCATTCATTACGGTCATAAATCATGACGGCGGCCGGCAGCGCGTTAAGATCGTACGTGAATGAACTCATCGTGATTCCCCCTACGCGCGGTAGTGCAGTTCTGCCTGTCGGCGAAGGTATTCCAGCCCGGGCGCGATCGCCATGGCCCAGGCGGTGAGGATCTCATCGTCGCACTGCGGATCGCGCAGGCTCACCGCGTTCAACATCGCTTCGCGCCAAAGGGCAAAAAACCGCGGGGGAAGGTGGAGGCCGTCGTCGCTTTGCTCCCGCGCCAGGCGCTCGAGAAAATCAGGGACAATCAGGGCACCGTCGACCGCAAGCATGGCGAAGAAGCTTTTAAACAGGGTCTGCTGACCCTCCCGATCCGGCAGACGAGAAAAATGCGCCTCGGTTTCGGGTGACATATGGACGAAGGCGTCATAGAACGTCTGAAAAAACGCGGTTTTTTCATTATTCGGAAAGACGCGGTTCAGGCTGGATTCAAACAGATCGCGATAGAACTTCACGGCGTCCTCCTTAGGGTGCTTTCGCCCGGCAGACAGTGTCCGATGGGCGTGTATTGCTCCGCCAGGCGGCGTGAGAAGTAGCTCTCTTTCTTCGACCGACGCACGTCAAACAGAGGGCCGGCGTTGTGTTTAAAGAAAAGGGCTTCCAGCACCGTGGCGTTGGTCGAGAGGGTTAAGGCAGCGTTGGTATCGCCCGTGGCTTCCTGACGGCCTTCATACCAGCCTTTCTGCGGATCGTTAAGGTGTTTGGTGACCGTCATCAGCACGTCGGTGTACGGGGTGTCCCACAGTGCCCACAGGGCAAAAACCGCTTTGGTCGATACCTGCGCGAAACGGGTGTAGTCCCGGCCATCGTCTCCGACAGAGTTCCAGGCATAGCCATTTCCCCAGACGGTATCCTGGATATGCCAGGGCGCCTGAGAGAGCGTGAAATCTGCCCTGGCCGTCAGGATTTTATCGGTCTCCCAGCGGGTCTTCTGGCTCAGCCAGACGTTTTCGGCCTGCTTGCGCAGACGCTGTTGCAGATCGGCCGCAACGCCTTCTGGCTCCCAGCCAAACTCCAGGCCCGGCAGCATATAGGGAAGGGTGGTAATCAGAGAGGGCTGCCACGTGGTGCGCGGATCGCGGGCATCGACGGCCAGACGCCGCTGGGCGATGATGACGTGGTGCGCCGGGGGCGTAAACGCTTTATCCGGGGAAAATCCCCACAGCTGAAACGCCGTCGCGGCATATTCACTTTCGCCCAGCCGCAGTTCCTCCCGCACGACCGGCTGACCGTTTTGCAGGGAAGAGGACCATAGCTCGCCTTCGCTATCGATGACCGGGCAGAAATTCCAGCGCAGGATAATTTTATCCAGGTATTCGCTGTACTGCGGCTCCCGCTCTGCGGTAAGGCGCAGGGCGAGCATCAGACGCGCCATGTCGCGCGCGGACCAGCCGTTTTTGCTGGGCTTGCCGCTAAAGTCGACTGGCGTCGCCGTCTGGCTGGAATAGAGTCGACCCGGCGTTCGGGCATCGGTCAGCATTAGGCGGTTAAGGGTGCCCATGAGACGTGTTAAGCGAGCGTCATACTCGGCGTCCTCAATCAGTCCCAGCTCTTTTGCCGCCAGCAGGGCGATAAGCGTATCGCCCATTTGCCAGAGCGTGACGCGGGGCTGTTTGTCGCTCCCGTTGACCAGGCCCGTTTGCGGCTGGGTATTATTGACGAAATAGCGCCAGGCGATCGTCGCCCACGTCTGCTCTTCCGGCGTCAGGGCGGCGATACGCGCGCTGGAGTGCCAGCCGCCGTGGATTAGCCAGCGCCAGCCTGCGCCCTGATGGCCAAACAGGGCAAAGATGACCCCGCCTGCAAGGAGTAATCCCGCGAGCCCTCTGGCTAAGGTTTTAAGCATTGCGCAGTCACCGGAGGCAGTTTAACGGGCTCGTCCACGCTGCATGACGCGCACTGACAGGCCTGACAGGCGGGTTTGGTACGCTGCGTGACGCCCGTCCGGTCGCACCAGCTTTTTATGGCCGGTGTGCTGCTAAGGAACGGACGGCTGCGCAGCGCGTTGTTCTCTTCAAACTGATCGAGCAGCTTGCGATCCCACAGCGACGGGGCAAAATCCTTGCTCTTTGGGTTGTCGGTGTTGAAGGCCAGCAGTTTTCCCTCTTTCTTGAACAGCAGGGCTTCCAGCATGATGCCGTTATTGTTCGCGGTGAACTCTTTGATCGGGCCGTCACCGTTTTCATACAGCCCTTCGTAGTAGCCTTTTCCCTCTTCGTTGGCATTCTCAATGGTATTCAGCAGGCGGTCGGTATAGGGGGAGTTCCACAGCACCCACATGCCCAGCGCCGCCTTCAGCGATATCGCGGCAGCGTTGGGGACGAACTGGCCTTTATCGGTAATGGTGTTCCAGTTGTATCCGTCGCTGAAGACGGTGTCATAGACGAAGTAAGGGGCCTTATCGAGCTGGTGCTCGGAGCGCGCGGTGAGGACGCCGGTAATGGTATAGCGGTTCTCCTGAGCCTGATAAACGCGGTCAGCAAAGTTTTTCATCCACGTCAGGGAGTAGTCGCGCGGGGCGTTATCCCGGTCGGTCGGTTTATCAAAGCCGAACTCCAGCCCGTAGAGCAGGTAGGATTCCGTCACCACGTAGTTATGCTGCGACGTGTTGCGCGGGTCGCGCGTATCGTACGGGACAAGCACGCAGTAGATTTCGGCCAGCTCGTAAGGCTGCGGACGGCTGGCTTTACAGGTATTAAACCCCCAAAGCTGGAACCCGGCCGCGCCGTACTCTTCATAGCCCAGCCGACCTTCCTGAACGTACTTCGGCTGGCCGTTCTCGAGATAGGCCCCGTACAGCGTGCCGCAGGGGTCGATCGCGTGGCTGAAATCCCAGCCGAGCACCACGTTATCAATGCTGTTGCCGTATTCCGGATAGCGCTCTTTGACGATTTTCAGCCAGACCAGCATTCGCCCGATATCCAGCGCCGAGAAGCCAATTTCGCCGGGCTTGTTGGTGTAGTCCACCTTCTGGGCGCTGATGGTGTTATAGGCCTTGTTGGGCAGCTCGTTGCGGAACAGTACCAGGGTGTTTAACGTGGCGAGAAATTTCAGCATCCGGCGGTCAAATTCCGCTTTATCAATGATCCCGAGCTCGCGCGCCGCCGTCAGGGCGGCCAGATAGGAGGCGCTGTCCCACATGGTGGTGGAGGGAAATTTGTTGACCGCATTCACCAGGCCCGTCGTGGGCTGATAGTTGGTGACGAAATACTGCCAGGCGTTTTTCGCGATGGTCATCTCTCGGGCCGTCAGCTCGCCGCTGCGCGGGGAGTAACCTGATGCAGGAAGCTCGGTGTCCGCACGCACGGTCGATAACGCCAGCCAGCAGATCGTTATTCCCGTGAGCAGGTGGAAAAGGATCGGGGATCGTGGCTTCATGGCGTTGCTCCTGCTGAGGGGGAAGTGTAGAGGCAGGCCAGACAGAGCATCTGACCATGCGCGATGTAAGACAGACTTTCCAGCACAATGGCATTGGTATCGGCGTCCACGACGGCATTGACGCTGTTGTTGAGATTTAACCCGCGCTGCCAGCCTTTACCCGGTACCTGAAGCGGCAGAACCTGCTGGCGCAGCGCTTCGCTCCAGCTGTTGCGGAACAGGGCATACCAGGCAAACGCGGTGCGGGTGGAGGTTATCGCCACTTTCTCCGGCACCTCGTCGCGCAGGTTGCGCGCCTGTACCGGCTGCCTGTCCGGCAGATCGTTGACGTAATCCGGCGCCGGTTCGGCGTAATCCGTGCTGACAGGGGGTTTTGGGCTGCGCAGGCTATGACGTCGCTGCTGGATCTGCATAATCCGCCACGCAATCTCAGCGCTCTGCGCGTCAAAGCCCAGTTCAAGGCCGGTTAACAGGTAGGGGAGACTGATCAGGGAGGTTTGCTTGCCCCAGGGCGTGCGTAGCCCTTCATCCGGCACCATCACGCCGTCCAGATCGATCATCTTTTGCCCTTCAGGCGGGTTGGTTACCGCGAGGCCTGCCGCGCTGTCAATCAGGCGCAGCGTATGGCTGGCATAGAGACGGTAGCCAAAGCTGTCCCGCTGTTCGTCATCGGTCAGCGTCCAGTTATGGAGCGGCACGGCCGCCTGGCTTTGAACGTTATGTTCAATCAGAGCGCCGGTGTTCCAGAGGCTGAAGAGATCGTGGATAGCCGCCGCGTGCTGAGGATAGCGCCACAGGAGGGTCTGAAGCGCCGTCAGCAGGCGGCTCAGCCCAATTGCCGAGGCGTCGGGTTTGCCGAGGATTTTCAGGGTGTCGGCATGGTAATACGCAGCTGGGAGGCCTCGCTCGTTGAGCGGCAGCTGCCCCAGCGCGAACAGGGCCGTACCGATCCTCTCGTCGAACTCATCGGCGGAAATAATGTTGAGCTGCTCTGCGGCAGCGGTCGCAAACAGGTAGCTTCCGACGCTCCAGAGGCTCAGCCAGGGTTCACCGTCGCTGGCATTCGCCAGCCCGTTTGGCTGGGTATTATTTACGTAGTATTGCCAGGCGACCCGCGCCCAGATGGCTTCGTCATAGGTCAGGGCGCGTTTCGCAGGCAGCGGCGGGAAGTCTTTGCTGAGCGCGATGCCGCCGCTGCTTTCCACGCGCGTGGGCAGCTGTTTCTCCACCCAGACCACAATGGCAAAGCCGAGCAGGAACCCGAGCAAAATGGTGAGGTAGCTGCGCGCGGGCAGCAGGGCATCACGTATCCTCATTGGGTGACCTCATCCTCTTCGGCGGGCGTCCACATGGCCGCGAAAATCAGCGGCAGCATGGCGGCGATGTTCACCCCTCCCCAGAAAATATTGATGACGTAGCCGGAGGGGTCGTCCACCTGTCCACGCGCCACCTGAATACCGCCCCAGATAAGCCCTGCGAGGGTCAGCACCACAATGGCAATCTGCGGCTTCACCAGGTAGAGAAAACGGCCCGTCTGCCGCTCTTTTGGCGTGACGTGAAATTTGATCTGCTCGCCCCGCAGCACGGTATTGAGCGCGCGCAGGTTCATGGAAAAGAAGGAGAGGTAAGAGGCCCTGCCGTCCCAGGCCGAGATCCCCCATGTCCCGAACATAAACGCCAGTTCAGAGAAGATAAAAAAGGGGAGAAAGTGGAGATAGAACGGCGTCGACCATGCGGATACCGGCGGAATGCCGGTGAACAGATAGATAATAGGCGAAATCAAAAATACCGTGTTCCACACGCAGGCCATGTAAGACCAGAAGGTGGTGGCATACATTAGCGTCTGGGGGAGGGAAAGCCGGAAGCGGCGACGGCTGAAGATATTGTCATGGAACAAAATATCCAGCGAGCCGGCGGCGTATTTAAAGCGCTGGATCATCCAGGTCAGCATATCCTGCGGAGAGAGCATCTTCGACTCCACCCGCGGATGCATGACCGAGCGCCAGCGTCGCGCGGCGTCACCGTGCAGCAGCACCGAGGTGTAAATATCTTCCGAGACGTGAAATTTGTAGGGGGTGAGCTCGGTGTCAAACGCCACGTGCGGGCGCATCGCCTCCTGCAGCGCTTCGCGGGTTTCTTCATCGCGGATGTCGCGGGTGTGGCGATGGATCTCCTCTTCGACGGACCAGACGTAGCTTCTCAGCGCGGCCTGCATGACCGCCTCGCGCCGGTGGATGGAGGCCGCGCCGCAGCAGAAAGCCGCGTTCGCCCAGTTGCGCCGCCGCAGGATCACGTCATAGAACATGCGCGGATCGTTAAAAAACGGGTCGCGGCCTACGGTCACCGGGCCAACACACTTTTGAATCAGCCAGCCCAGACCGTAGCCCACTTTTCCGGCTTTTCGCTGGCCCCAGCGTGACAGATTTTCTCCTTCCGGAAGGTCGAAGAACCACTGCGGCGTCTGCACCCAGGCCACGTCCGGATCGCGAAAATAGCCCAGCGTATGGCTGAGAAGGGTGGGAAATACGCGGGTATCGGCGTCGCAGATAACAATGAAATCACCGTCGGTTTGCTCAAGACCGTTGCGCAGGTTGCCGGCCTTAAAGCCGATGTTGGTCTGGCGGCTGATATAGTTAACGCCTTCCTCGTCGCAGACGGCTTTCATCTCCGGGCGGCGGCCGTCATCAAGCACGTGGATCCGGTAGTCAATCGGGTACGGGTAGGCCATCTTCAGGGCGTCGCGAATGGACAGCCTGACCAGCTCGGTGTCTTCCGAGTAGGTGGCAATGAACAAATCCACTTTAACAGGACGAGGTTCTACGGCCTCTTCCGGAAACAGGCATTCGTTGATTTCGCCGGGGGGCGGACACTGGGGGGGATCCTGTTCTTTCCATAAGTTGATGGTAAACAGCACGGTCCCTATCCACGCCAGCGTTTCGGCGAGGACCAGCGGTATGGCATACCATAGTGCGTCAGTATTCAGGGAGGCGGTCCAGCGCCAGTAAATATAATTTGCACCCAGAATAAGCGCCGCGACCGCTAATACCTGCCAGGTCATCATGACCCAACGCGGTGTTGTTAACGGTTCCGGAGGACGACGATGTTCAAAACGGGAAAAATAAAAATCCATAGTTCCGGCGTTCCTGATTCCGTGAAAATGCAGACCCATTCTGCTGCGCAGACAGTTGCCCAAAAGCGAAAGAAAATAGCGAGTAAACAAGATTTAAGATAAGTGTAGAACGCCGAATAAAAGTGTCCAGCGTCGTTTTTATTAATATGTAGCAGTGGTTAATTTGGATTTAATTCTGCTTAATATATTTCATATGCCGGTGATAAATTGCAGTTACTATTCCTTTAGACTATCTAGTTTATTTAGACCTTAATTTTCGTTTTCAGGCAAAGGACACCCTATGAGCCATGCTGCGCCGTCTATTTCGCAAGAAGATGACGCTAAATCAATGACATGGAGGTATGTCGTTGCAGGTGCCCGTGACCTGAGAATTGACTTTATGCGCGGCATTGCCCTCGTCATGATGGTCGTGGCGCATACGGAGGTGATGTCGATATTTAATATATTCTCCTGGGAGCGTTTTGGGTTAACAACAGGTGCAGAAGGCTTTGTCATTCTCTCCGGGTTTATGCTGGGAATGCTGAATCGCGCGCGTCTGCAAAAAATGGTTTTGCTCACGGTTTCCTGGGGGCTTTATCTCAGGGCATGGAAAATATATCGCGTAAATATCATTATCATAGTGTCGTTTATTCTGCTGGCCTATATCCCACATATTAACGTTTTCGAGGTCACCCATTTTACCGACCGCTTTTCGGGTCAAAGCTGGTCGCTTTATCCTGTGACGCCGCAAATTAAAGAGACCTGGTTCAATATTATTCTCTATTTGCAGATCGGCCCCCACCAGACGCAAATTCTCGGACTCTATATCTTTTTGCTGCTACTCAGCCCGCTATTTTTAGGGATGCTGCAGAAAGGAAAAGTCTGGTGGCTGTTAGGGCTGTCGCTGCTGGTGTACAGCCTGTGGCAGCGGTGGCCGCTCCGGCTGACGCCGTCGGAATTCGAATTTGCCTTCCCGCTGCTCGCCTGGCAGTTCATCTTTGTGCTGGGCATGGCCAGCGGCTGGTATAAAGCCGAACTGCTCTCGTTCGCCCGGACGCCCCCGGGGAAAGGGGTGGTGGTGGCGCTGGTCATGGTGTCGCTGGTGCTGGGATTTGTCGCCCAGAACCATACCAACCCGTTTATGCCGCCCGCGCTGCTGATGCACGTCATCCCGCCTGACAGCTTCAATTCGTTTTATCACACCTGGGCGGCGAAGAATGGGCTGGGCCCGGTGCGGGTATTGAATGATATCGCCCTGATGGTCACCGTCTATCTGGTGCTGACGTATTGCTGGACGCCGCTCAACCGCCTGCTGGGATGGTTCCTGATCCCGCTAGGGCAGCACTCGCTCTATACCTTTATTTTGCATGTGTACGTGGTGCTGCTGGTGAGTCAGTTCATCACCTTCGATTTATGGCGTCACGCCTGGATAGAGAACACGTTAGTGCATGCGGCGGCACTGGGTATTTTGTGGCTGATGGCAAAATACGACGTCGGCGCACGCTGGATACCTAACTAAGGATAGCGGTTATGCGCGAAAAATGGCTTCTGGCGGGCGTGCTGCTCGCCGCGATACCCGCCGCGGAGGCGGCGCAAAGCAGTGATAAAGAAACCCTGCGCGATAAGAACGGTGAACCCGTTCAGGCAGGCGTTTTTACCAGCCGTTGGGGGCGCCTGTTCTCGGGTAACGACAAGAAATTCTCAGGTGCGCTGAGCTTTAGCTCGGGACTGAAAGAGCAGTGGATGAGCATTCCTAACAGTTCAGACACCGCCACGGAAAAGAAAAAGATTAACCAGACGCTGAATCTCAGCCTACAGTATTCCCCCTACAGCTTCTGGTTTGCCAACATTACGTCCCGACTGCCGGTCAGAGACACCAGCCGCTATACCGCCGATTTTCGCTACAGCTTCGGCTACGATGACTGGCACGCCAACACCGTGAGTCTGGTTTACAGCAACTACGGCGATAACCATTTCTGGACATCGGGCAGCCGACGACACACCTATTTCGAACAGGGCGCCTTCACGCTGGCCTATAAGTTTTCGCTACCGAAACCGGTTGAAAACACGCTCCTGATTAATAAAGGGGATTCCATCATTTGCCAGGTCGGGTACAGCTGGGTACCGCGCTACTACGACCTC
Source organism: Enterobacter cloacae complex sp. P38RS (assembly GCF_014930775.1). NCBI lineage: Bacteria > Pseudomonadati > Pseudomonadota > Gammaproteobacteria > Enterobacterales > Enterobacteriaceae > Enterobacter > Enterobacter cloacae complex sp. P38RS. The sequence continues at coordinate 141,828 of NZ_JADBRS010000007.1, read as the reverse complement.
AGCAGCGATGACATCCGCAAAAATAAAAACGTCATGCTCGGCGGCTGCGGCTACACCTTCAAACAACATTTCTTCGTTCGCGCGACGGCATTCTGGTTCCCGGACAGCAGCCAGCAGCAGCCCTGGAACGGCGATTACAGCTACAGCTTCGGTTATGCCGGCTATACGCCGGGTTCGTTCTCCATCCAGTACGCGAACTATGCGGGAACGCGCTATCCGGGGCACGGCAACGGGAATGCAAAATTCAGGGAAGGGACCGTGAGCCTCATCTGGTTCTTACCGCTTTAGGAGGGATGTATGTCGGCGCTGCACGTGTTAATCGTTGAAGATTCGCTGATTTATCGTCGGTTACTCTCCCGAATGCTCACCCAGTGGGGATATATCGTGAGCGAGGCGGAAAATGGTGTCGACGCGCTGGAAATCTTGTCCAGCCAGCCGGTCAGCATGGTGATAAGCGACTGGGAAATGCCGGAAATGGACGGACTGACGCTGTGTCAGACCATCCGCAACCGTCAGTTTGGCCGCTACGTGTATATCATCCTGTTGACGGCCCGCGAGAATGCCGGGGACTTGACGCAGGGGTTTGATGCCGGAGCGGATGATTTTTTGAGTAAGCCCGTTGAGCAGGCTGAACTGCGGGCGCGGCTCCATGCCGGGGTCCGTATTCTGACGCTGGAGGCGACCCTCGCGGCGCACAACAAGCGCCTGAGTGAAGCGTTGCATCAGATTGAAAAAGATCTGGAACTGGCTGCGCGCGTTCAGCACTCGGTGCTGCCTTCACGCCGCTTACGCTATGGCGACTACTTCTCCGACTGGCTTTTCCTGCCGTCAGCCTGGGTTTCGGGCGATGTGTTCAATATTTTCCCTCTGGATTCACATCTGGGATTCTATTGCGTTGATGTCTCGGGTCACGGCGTGGGGGCCGCGATGATGTCCCTCGCGGTGGCTCGCCAGTTTTTACATGGCCGGGTGGTGGATCGCTTTCTGTTTACCGAAGAGGGGGGGATTCAGTCACCTGCGGAGGTTGTCAGGATGTTGAACAGCCGCTTTTGCAGTGAAGAGAGCGACATCACCAGTTATTTCACGCTCATTTACGGCGTGATCGATCCAGAGACTGGCGAAGGGTGGCTGTGCCAGGCCGGGCATCCTACTCCCGTCATTGTGAACGCGGACAGCGCCGTCACGTCCGTGGGCGATGGCGGACCGCCGGTCGGGCTAATCCCGGATCTGAGCTGGGAAGACGTCGCGTTTACCCTCCATCCGGGGGATCGCTTATGCTTATTCAGTGACGGTATTACCGAGTGTGAGAACGTCAGCGGCGAGCAGTTTGGCCCGCAACGTCTCGAACGCTGGCTTCATGAGCATGCCCGGCTCCCCGTTGACCAGCTCCTGCCGCGGTTCGGTGACCACCTGACCGGCTGGCGCAATGCAAACCGTGATGAACCGATCGCCTTAACCGATGACGTGTCACTGCTCGTGATTGAGCGTCAGGGAGAACAGAATGATAATTAACACCGAACGATTACCGCATGCCAACATTCTCACGCCCGCGGTCCGACGGCTGGACGCCTCCGTTGCTGCGACGTTTAAAGCGTCCGTGACGGAGGAAATCGGCAGCGATCGTAAAGCCTTAATCGTCGACTTTAGCAAAGTGGATTTCATCGACAGCAGCGGGCTGGGGATGCTGGTGTCGTTGTTTAAGCTGATGAACGGAAAAGGCGACATGGCGCTGTGCTCTCTGAACCCCGGGATCATGAACATGTTCACCCTGACCCGAATGGATCGCATCTTCCGTATCTATCCGGATAAACATAGCGCGCTTGCACAGCTGGGGCAGTAGATGCAGAGGCCAGAGCATGCTGAATTTCCGGCGGCGATCGCGTCCCTGACGCCGCTGTCCGACTGGCTGAGAGACAGGCTGAGCGCGCTTCCCGTCGATGACGAGTGGCGTTTCGCCTTCGATCTCGCCGTTTGTGAAGTGGCAACGAATATCATCCGCTACGCGCTTCATGAGGATAATTCGAGCGTCTTTAGCGTACAGTTCGCCATCCGCGGCAATGACGTCTGCCTTGTTTTTACCGACGCGGGTGACGCGTTCCCGCAGGAGCGTCTTGAGATCGCCCGGCGAGACCGTTTCTGCGAAATGTCGCCGCTGCTCGAGAGCGGCAGGGGGCTGATGCTCATATTGCTGAGCGTCGATCGTTTCACTGTTGAACGCGTGGCGGGTAAAAATATCGCCACGCTTGAAAAGAAAATACGCGTATGATCTGCGGGCCATACGCGCGTGATTTTATTTCTTATCGGCAAACAGCTCCGGCGCCCACGGACGTGGATCCACTTCCATAAACGGCGCGCGCTCGAAGCGGTCCTTCAGCGCCCACGGCACCGTGCAGTCGAAGATCGTCTTGCAGGAAATGCCGTTGCCGCGAATCGAGGTGCTGTAATCCGGCGACTGGGACGGATCCAGCTGGTGGCCGCGGATCCCCGGAATATTGGTGATGCTCATATCGCCCTGCATGCGCGTCGTCATCGCCCACAGGATGTCGTCGCTGTCGAAAATATCCACATCTTCGTCGACAAGAATAATGTTTTTCAGCTCCGAATAGGTGGCTAAGGCGATGAGCGCCGCCTGGCCCTGGCGTCCTTCGTCTGACGGCTGGCGTTTTTTCACCTGCAATATGCCGAGGAACTTACCGCCGCCTGCGGTATGGGCATAGACGTTTTGCAGGAAGCCCGGGATTGCCTCTTCAACGGCATTACGGATGCTGGCCTCGGTCGGCAGTCCGGCCAGCGTGGTATGTTCTTCCCCCGGTCCCACCAGCGTCTGCAGGATCGCGTGGTTGCGCATGGTCACGGCTTTCACTTTGATCACCGGCAGGGAGGGATTCGCCTCACCGCAATAGCCCGGGAACTCCGGCATCGCGTGGCCAGTGTTGGTATGCTGATCCTCTCTTACGCGCACGCCCGGAAGCAGTTCGCCTTCGATGATGATTTCCGCCCGTGCGATGGCTTTCTCTTTGACCTCGACGCCCTGCACCAGCTCGACCGGCTGCTGGCGCAGCGCCCCGGCGACGCCCAGCTCGTTGTAGCCAAACGGCGTGGTAGGGGCCTCAAAGCATGCGCCGATATAGATGGCGGGGTCGAGACCCATGTTGATCGTCACCGGCAGCGGTTTTCCGGCATCCTCCGCTTTTTTACGGAAGACTTCGATATGTCGCCCGGCGGCAAGGAACATGGAGAGCTCGTCGCGCTCCTGCACGCAGAGGCGGTGAATGGTGACATCCGTCAGCGAGCTGTCTTCCGGATCGCTTGCCAGCACCAGCCCCAGGCAGAAAAACGGACCGGCATCAATTGGCGTATTGGTCGGTGCCGGAAGCAATTTGCGAAGATCGAAGTCAGGATCGTCAGCGTAGAAGACCTGTTCCTGGCAGGGGGCCTGCGAGGCCGGAACGACAACCGGTGCGACCGGCTTTTTCACCGCCTGGCCAACGTGTTTTGCCAGTTCAGACGGTTCGCAGCCTAACAGCAGCGCCGCGCGCTCGCGGCTGGCGTGCATGCCCACCAGAATGCGGGAGCCCGGATAGCCCTTAACGCTGTTGAACATCATGGCCGGACCCGTGCGGGTCGGACGTTTGACCGTGCCGCCTGCGCCGATATGGCGATAAACACCCGCCAGTTCCGCGTTGGGATCGACCGGATGATCGGTTTCAATATACTGCCCTTCGTGGCGCTGCAGTAAGGCGATGGCGCTGCGGAGATCGTTGACTTGGTTTTCCATATTTTGCTCCCTCGGTTGAATACCTCCATTTTTATGGCAAAGACCAATATCATCAATTTCATCATTTCTGTTAAATTGATAAGTAAATTTATATCAATACAGGGAGGCGTCTCGTGCAGTTTCGTCAGATGCGTCACTTCATTGTCGTAGCCGAAGAGCTCCACATGCACCGGGCCGCCGAGCGTCTGAACATCGCCCAACCGGCGCTGAGCCAGCAGATAAAGGCGCTGGAAGAACGTTTAGGCGTCACGCTTTTCAGCCGGGCGAACCGCCGCTTAACCCTGACGCCCGCGGGCGAAGCGTTTCTGGTCAAAGCCCGGCTTGCCATCTCGTTGACCGAGCAGGCGGTGCTGGATGCCAGACAAACGGCACGGGGCGAGCAGGGGGAGTTAAACCTGGGGTGCGTGTCGAGTGCGATGTTTGACGGCAGGCTACCCGCCGCGCTGCGCCAGATGCATAGCCGCTGGCCGGCCATTACCATGTCCCTGATGACGGGAAATGTGCAGACGCTCTACGCCGCCGTGCAGAGCAACCAGCTGGACGTGGCCATCATCCGCGCGCCGCTGCCGTCGCTGCCTGACGATCTGCAAAGCCGGCCGTTCACCTCGGAGAAAACGGTGCTGGCGCTCTCTCGTCAGCATCCGCTCGCCGGATCGTCCGCGCTGACGCTTTCGTCGGTGAAAGACGAAAAATGGATTTCGCTGCGCGATCCGGAGGGAATGGGGCTGGAGCAGTACTTCTATGACGCCTGCAGCGGGGCGGGCTTTCAGCCGGACGTGGTGCAAAATGCGACCGACGTGCCCACGGTGATAAGCCTTGTTGCGGCCGGATTTGGGCTGGCGCTGCTGCCCGCGTCGGCAAAGGCAGTGAGCGTTGAGAATGTCGTCTACGTGGACATCCTCGACCGGCTGCGGGAGAGCGAACTCACCCTGGTTTGCCACCGGATTATTCGTTCAGAAGTGCTTAAAAAGTTTCTGGTCACGCTCGATCACACCTGACGTCCGGCAGCCCGCAGCAGCTGCCCGCGCAGCCAGGCGTTCGCCGAATCCTGGCTGTTTTTCGGGTGCCAGTACATGTTGATGGTTATCGGCTGGAGCGGCAGCGGCGGTGGGAAAATATCCAGCGTGCTGGCAAACTGCTTCAGCATCCGTTCCGGCAGGGTACATACCAGGTCGGTACCGGCAACCAGCGCAGGCGCCATAGCGTAGCTCTGGGTGGACATGGCAACGTGTCGCTGATAGCCCAGCCCGGCGAGGGTTTGGTCGATAAATCCGGTAAAGGGATCTCCCGCCGACGACACCACCAGATGGGAAAGCGCGCAGTAACTTTCCAAATCTAACGAACCTGTTCCACGCGGATGAGCTTTGCGCTGGGCGGTGGCAAACGCGTCGTCGAGAAGTTTGCGCCTCACCCATCCGTCATGGGCGCCCGCGCTCACGCCGATGTAGATATCCACATCACCGTTTTCCAGCTGCTGCGGCAGGTCTACTATCTCCGGAAGGGCGAAGCGCAGGCGGATGCCGGGGGCATCGGTACTCACCTGGTTAAGCAGCGCGGTGCCGAGCATCAGCGCCGGGTTTTCATGCAGCGCGATAACAAATGTCCGGCTGCTGGTTTGCGCCTCAAACGCGGTGGGGGCAAACATCGCGCGGATGCCGCGTAGCACGCTTTCAACCTGTGGCCTCAACGCCTCCGCTCTCGGTGTGGGTAATACCCCACGTCCATGTGGGGAGGGAATAAACAGCGGCTCGCCAAAGAGCGTACGCAGACGCGCCAGGCGGGCAGACAGCGCGGGCTGGCTGATGCCCAGCCGCGTGGCCGCATGAGTGATGTTCCTGTCCTGAAGCAGGGCGTCCAGCGCCAGGAGCAGGTCGATGTCCATGTCAGATATACGCGACATCACTCTACTTCGCGCCGCTGGCGTCCCGGTTGGTATAGGTGACAGGGACCCAGGCATAGCCGCTTTTCTCACCTTTCGTCACATAGCCGATGCCCGGGAAAGGCAGATGGGGCGCGGCAATAAGGTCTTTATTTTTCACAAAGTCAGCGAACGCATGCTCGCGTACGCTTGCCGCTTTGTTTTCATCTTCATCGTAGGTGATGGTCACCGCAGGCTGCGGGAACTGGACCGCCGCTGCGTGAATGATGTCGCCGACAAAGGTGATCTTCTCGCCTTTACTTGTCAGCGTGTAGAAGGCTGATCCCGGCGTGTGTCCGGGATGAACCGTGCCGGTCAGCCCCGGAAGAATCTCCGATGTGCCGCTAAACGGCACCACTTTACCCGCGTCAAGATAGGGTTTTAAGGTCTTCTGTGCGACATCGAAATAGTTCTTGCCGTAGCCGGTTTTCTTCTGATTGTCGTCGTTAAAGAAAAAGTCGATGTCCGGTTTGCCAACGAAAACGCGCGCGTTGCTGAACACCACCTTGCCGTCTTTCACCAGGCCGCCCGCGTGGTCGGAATGGGCGTGGGTTAGCAAGACTTCAGTAATGTCCTCGGGTTTGATCCCCTGGGTGGCGAGGCTCTCAATCAGACGTCCGCCGTTGCCGGGGCCAAAGAGCTGGCCGGAACCGGTATCCACCAGGATTTTGTGTCCGGGCATCGCAATCAGGAAGGCGTTGATGGACACTTCCGCCGGGTTTGTCTGAAAGTTTTTCGCGAGCAGTGCATCAATGTTTTGCGGCGTTGTCCGGCGCAGCAGCTTGTGCAGATCCTGCGCAACGGTCCCGTCCGTAAACGACGTTACCAGAACGTCACCGACCTGCACGCTGTAACCGCCCGCCGGTTGTTTAACGACGTGCTGCGGCGTTTCTGCCGAGGCCTGCAGCGCAGGGTAGAACAGCAATGAACTGGAAATCAGCGTGGAAAGAGCAAGTTTTTTCACGGTAAGCATACGAGTCTCCTTTGAAAGTGCTCATCTTACTGCTCCGTAAAATTATAAGAACCTGCTCAGAAATGATAGGACCTATAAACGAGATAAATAGCACAGCGCAACAGTCGGGTGGTGGTGAAGCCATTCCCGGCCCGTAAAGCGTTATTTTTTCAGCGGTGCGTTCCAGCTATCCAGCGTGGCCCTGGACCAGGCACCATAAGCGGCATTTGGGAGCACAATCCAGTCGTTGCCGAAGTGTTCGGCGCTGGCATCAACCAGCTCACGCTGCTGCTCGCTCGGTTTTTTGTTTTTGAACTGTACGGCGAAGTCCGGCAGGCTGTCGCCGAACAGCATCACGATCTGCTGCTTTTTGAGAATGCTCTGACGGCGCTCTTCCTTGCTGACCGTATCCAGCAGCACGCTTTCGTCAGATACCTGCGGCAGGCCGATAGCGTATAACGTCTTCAGCGTGTCGGCTTTGTTTTCCTGCATACGGTCCGAAACATAATAGATGCGGACCTTGCTTTGATTCACATGGTCAAGAAACGCCTTCGCTCCCGGGATTAAGCCGGGCTTTCCCTGTTTTTCCCAGTCGCTCCAGGTATCCCATTTCGTATAGTCGTGACACTGCGCCATGTCGCGCACCAGCAGAGGGGTGTTATCAAGCACCGTTTCATCCAGGTCCATCACCACGGCGTAATTTTCAGGTGTTTTCAGATCTTTTAATTTTTCGTTGAAACGCTCGGTGGCAAACCGATAGGTTTGCAGCTGAAGGGCCATAATCTCTGCCGATTTCTGCTGATAGCGCAGCGCCATTTCGTACGCTTTGGGTTCACACAGCTCGCGCTCAGCGGCCGTCGCCGCTGCACTCAAAACGGGTAATGCCAGCAGTAATGCCTTAGCCATTGAATTCACAATTCTTTCCTCAACACCGTGGTTAAAATCCCGAAAGCGTAATGAAGTTCAATGACAGAAATATGAAGGCTGCGGCGCTACACCAGCATGTAATACCAGAACAGGGCGACCTCGTCTTTTTCCGGTAAGGCGTTGTAGAGATACCGATCGTACCCGCCCAGGGTAAACCCGTAGTTACGGTAAAACAGACAGGCGGAGACGTTCACATTTTGTGTTTCAAGCCGTAATCCCGGCGCGTTTACGCTGCGGGCCCACACGTGCGCGGCAGCCATTAATTTTTGCGCGGCGCCGGTTCTGCGTCTGGTGCGATCAACGGCAATATAATCCACTGAAATAAATTTATTCCAGCCGATTGACGCGGTAATAAATCCGGCTAATTCACCGTCATCGGTTTCCGCAACAAGAAATATGGCGTCCGGATTAACGCAATGGTTTTCAAGGGTTTGGATGTCGAGTTCGTAGGTTTTTATCCAGGGCTCGGCGACGGCTTCAATATGCAAATCACAATGGATAAAGGGCTCTCGCGCAATGTGGCTAATGGTGAAAGAAAAGTCACAACATTCAAGACGGACGAGGTCCGTATTTAATCCTTTTCGAATCTGCATAGTATTCCCGATAGTGAGTTATTTCATAAAGAATAGACGACGCGGTTAAATCCGCTGATCTCACGCACTTGTGATCCTGAACTAAGCTTGTACTTCGTTCCGCGTAAAATGTGGGTCATTCGAGGACAATGAATGGAATTCAGGACATTTCAAAAGCAGTGGGGTGCTGAGTTTATTTCCGATGACGTGGTACGTTTTCGCGTCTGGGCAGAAGGACAGAAAGAACTTACGCTACGTCTGGCCGCCACCGACGTGCCGATGACGGCGGTGGGGCACGGCTGGTTCCAGGCAGACGTTTCTGGCGTCACGCACGGTGCAGAGTATCAGTTTGTCCTGCAGGACGGCATGACGGTACCCGACCCGGCATCGCGCGCGCAAAAGGGCGACGTTAACGGGCCATCGGTTGTTATTAATCCCCGACGCTATCAGCCGGTTAACCGGGACTGGGCAGGGCGGCCGTGGGAAGAGACGGTCATTTACGAGCTGCACGTCGGCACCTTTACCCCAGAGGGCACCTTCCGGGCGGCCATCGACAAGCTGCCCTATCTGGCGGAGCTCGGTATCACCCAGCTTGAAGTGATGCCCGTTTCCCAGTTTGGCGGAACCCGCGGCTGGGGCTACGACGGCGTGCTGCTGTATGCCCCGCACGCTGCCTACGGTACGCCGGAGGATTTTCACGCGTTTATCGACGCCGCGCACGGGCTGGGGCTTTCCGTGGTGCTGGATATCGTGCTCAACCACTTCGGCCCGGAGGGGAATTATCTCCCGCTGCTGTCGCCCGCGTTTTTTGATGCGCAGCGGATGACGCCGTGGGGCAACGGTATCGCTTACGAGCGCGAGCCGGTGAGGCAGTACATCTCCGACGCACCGCTCTACTGGCTGACGGAGTACCGTCTGGATGGCCTGCGCTTTGATGCCATCGACCAGATTAAAGACAGCTTCGGGACGCACATTCTGGAGGAGATTGCCGCGAAGATCCGCGAGGCGATCCCGCACCGTCACGTTCACCTGACCACGGAAGACAGCCGCAACGTGATTTTCCTGCATCCGCGCGATGAACAGGGCAACACGCCGCTGTTTACCGCCGAGTGGAATGATGACTTCCACAACGCTGCCCACGTGTTTGCCACCGGCGAAACGCACGCCTACTACCAGGATTTTGCGTGTGAGCCGGAGAAAAAGTTCGCCCGTGCGCTGGCGGAAGGGTTTGTCTACCAGGGCGAGATTTCGCTGCAAACCGGGGAATCTCGCGGGGTGGAGTGCCGTACCCAGCCGCCGCAGTTCTTCGTCGATTTCATTCAGAACCACGATCAGACCGGGAATCGCGCCCAGGGGGAGCGGCTCATCACCCTCGCGGGGGCCGACAGGACGCGGGTGCTGCTTGCCGCGTTGCTGCTCTCTCCTCATATCCCTCTGCTGTTTATGGGCGAGGAGTTCGGTGAAACGCATCCGTTCCTGTTCTTCACCGATTTTCACGGCGACCTGGCAAAAGCGGTGCGGGAAGGGCGCGCGAAAGAGTTTACCGGCCACGCCGGGCACGATGAAGCCGTCCCGGACCCGAACGACGTTAACACCTTCGTTCGCTCAAAGCTCGACTGGCATAAGATTGCTACCGACGAAGGGAAAACGTGGCTGCGCTTCACCCGCCACCTGCTGACGTTGCGCCATCGCTATATCGTTCCGCTTCTGCATCAGGGCGACATCGTTGAAGGCAAGACGATCGAGACCGCGCCCGGCATGGTGGCGGTGAGCTGGCGCTTCCCGTCCGGGACGCTCTCTCTGGCGCTCAATATCGGCCCTAAGCCTGTCGACGTACCCGCGCTCGCAGGGGAGACGCGCTTCGCCTGGCCGGAGGTAAACGACGTTTTGCCGCCGAACAGTATTGTCGTTCGCTTTGCTGATGGAGACGCATCGTTATGATCCCTTCCGCCACGTACCGTATTCAGTTCCGCAACGGCATGACGTTTGACCGCGCTGTCGAGCTGGTGCCGTATCTGAAAGACCTCGGCATCAGCCACCTCTACGCCTCGCCCGTGTTTACCGCCACAACGGGTTCCACCCACGGCTATGACGTGACCAACCCGAATGAAATTGACCCCGCGATTGGCGGTCGGGCAGGGTTTGACCGCATGGCCGCGGCGCTCAGGCAGGCTGGCATGGGGCTGATTCTGGATATTGTCCCGAACCATATGTCCACCTCGCTGGAAAACGCCTGGTGGCGGGACGTGATTGAATACGGCCAGCAGAGCCGCTATTTCCGCTATTTCGATATCGACGCGTCGCGCCCGCTTACGCTGCCATTTCTCGGCGACACCTTTGAGGCGGAGCTGGAGAAGGGGGCCATTACGTTAAAACGTGACAACGTCACGGATAGAGCCTCTCTGGTCTACTACGACACGGCGTACCCGCTCAATCCGGGCACGTACAGCGAGGATAAAAGCATCGCCGAACTGCATGAGGCGCAGAGCTGGCGGCTGATGTCCTGGCGGGAAGCGCCGAAGCAGCTCTCATGGCGGCGCTTCTTCGAGATCACCGGTCTTGTAGGCGTACGGGTTGAAGACGAGGCGGTCTTCGACGATACGCACCGTCTCATTCTTGAGCTGGTTCACGCGGGCGTGGTTGACGGCCTGCGCATTGACCATATTGACGGCCTGGCCGATCCGCTGGGTTATTTGCAGAAGCTGCGGCAGGCAGCCGGACCTGACTGTTACATCACGGTCGAAAAAATTCTCGCGAAGGGAGAGCAGCTCCCCACCGACTGGCCGGTTTCCGGCACCACCGGCTACGAGTTTATCGCCTCGCTGGCGGAGGTGCTGGTCGACGACGATAATCTCTCGCGCCTGGAGACAATCCACGACGAGACGCTGGGCGTCACGGTCGATCGCCACGCCGAACTGCGCGATGCCAAGGGTCTGATGACCGATCGTAATTTTGAGGGCGAGTTCACCACGCTGCTAAACCTTGCGGACGATCTGGCCCGCCGCAATGACGTTGCGCTGCCGCGCGAGGAGATCCGCCACGCGCTGCGCGAGTTGCTTATCGCTTTTCCGGTGTACCGCACCTACGGCACTCGCGAGGGATTAACCCCGCCTGACGTGGCGCTGCTTAGCCGCGTGGTCGCCGGCGTAAATACGTCCGAAGCGGCCCTGAGCCTGATTGTGCGCATTCTTACCGGCGATCTGCCGGAAGATTGCCGCGACTGCGCCGCGCTTTTCAGAACCCGCTTCCAGCAGTTGACCGGGCCGCTGATGGCGAAGTCGGTGGAAGATACGCTGTTTTTCCGTCTGAACCTTGAGCTTGCGCTCAATGAAGTGGGCGCTGACCCGACGCCGCGCGCGTTCTCGTTATCCCGCTTTCACCAGGAGATGCGCATTCGTCTCGCCCGTCAGCCCGACGCGCTGCTGGGCACCTCCACGCATGATACCAAGCGCGGAGAAGACGCCCGGGCGCGGCTCTACACCCTGACGGAGGCGCCGGAACGCTGGGGAGAAAATCTCGCCCGCTGGCGGCAGATGAACCAGACCCAGGTGCGTTTTCTCAACGACGGCACCGCGCCGAACGCCGCAGATACGTGGATGATCTATCAGGCGCTGGCGGGCGTCTGGCCCGCCACGCTGTCGCCTGACGATGCCGAAGGGCTGGCATCACTGGAAGAACGTTTTCTCGGCTTCCTCGAAAAAGCGCTGCGCGAAGCGAAGCAGCGCACCGACTGGATCGACAGCAACGAGAGCTATGAGAGCGTGGTGCTGAGCTATGCGCGGCATCTGCTTTCCCCGGATAACGCCCCGTTCCTGCACGATTTCAGCGAGGCGATGCAGCCCTTTATCCGCGCCGGGCTGATGAACAGCCTCAGCCAGACGGTCATCAAGCTGACGGCGCCCGGCGTGCCGGATATCTATCAGGGCAGCGAGGCGCTCAACTTTAGCCTCGTCGACCCGGATAACCGGCGGGAGCCGGACTTCAACGCGCTGATGCAAAACCTCAGCGCGGCGGATGCTTCAGTGTTTGAACACCCGGCCTGCTGGCGGGAAGGCAGGGTAAAGCAGTTTGTCACCGCCACGCTGCTGCGGCTTCGACTGCATTACGACGCGCTTTTCCGCTACGGCGACTGGCTGCCGCTCAAGGTTTCCGGCGAGCGCGAGGAGAACCTGATTGTCTATGCGCGCGTTAAAGACGAGGAGGCGCTGATCGTTGCCGTGCCGCGTCTGGTTTTTGGCATCACCGATAATCATCAGCTGTGGGTCAATACCACGGTAGCGATACCCGACGAACTGGCCGGGAAGCGCTATCGGGATCTGTTCAGCGGTGAAAGCCGCATTCTGCAAGAGACGCTGGATTTAACGTCAGAAAAGGGATGTGTACTGGTTCTGCTTACCTGCGAATAATCGTGGAGAACGAAAATGGCAAAGGAAACTACGTTTGAAATTCGGGCCGGTCATGGCCAGCAGTTGGGGGCGAATTATGACGGGAAGGGCGTTAACTTCGCGCTGTTCTCCGCGCACGCGGAGCGGGTGGAGCTCTGTCTGTTTGACCCGTCCGGGAAAACAGAAATCGCCCGGCTGGAGCTGCCGGAGTATACCCATGAGGTCTGGCACGGCTATGTGCCTGACCTGAAACCCGGTGCGCTGTACGGCTATCGCGTCTATGGCCCCTACGATCCGGAAAACGGTCACCGCTTTAACCCGCATAAGCTGCTTATTGACCCGTATGCCCGTGAACTGGTGGGCGATATCGACTGGAACGACGCCCATTTCGGCTATGAGCTGGGGCATGACGAACTGGATCTTAGCTTCGATACGCGGGACAGCGCGCCGTTCACGCCGAAATGCAAGGTTATCGACCCGAACGCATTCGACTGGCAGGACAACAACCGGCCAAACGTGCCCTGGCCACATACCGTCGTCTATGAGAGCCACGTGAAGGGCTTTACCCAGATGAACCCGGCCATCCCGCCCGAGCTGCGCGGGACCTTCGAGGGGATGGGACACAAAGCCTCGGTCGACTACATCAAGAGTCTGGGCATTACCTCGGTGGAGCTGCTGCCCGTTCACTGGTTCCCGGACGACCAGCATCTGCTCGACCGTGGCCTGAAGAACTTCTGGGGCTATAACACGCTCGGCTTTTTTGCTCCGGCGTCGCGCTACTACGGCCCGGCGGGGATCCAGGGCTTTCGCGACATGGTGCGCGCCTATCATGACGCGGGCATCGAGGTGATTCTGGACGTGGTCTACAACCACACGGCGGAAGGTAACGAGCTGGGGCCAACGCTTTCATTCAAGGGCATTGATAACTACAGCTACTACCGCACGCTGCCGGACCAGCACCGGTATTACATTAACGACACCGGGACGGGGAACACGGTGAATACCTCGCACCCGCGCGTGCTGCAGATGGTGATGGATTCCTTGCGTTACTGGGCCGAATCCATGCACATTGATGGTTTTCGTTTCGACCTGGGGACGATTCTGGGCCGCGAGCCTGAGGGGTTCGATCCGCGCGGGGGCTTTTTCGACGCCGTTACCCAGGATCCGGTGCTCTCTAAGCTCAAGCTAATTGGCGAGCCCTGGGATATTGGCCCCGGCGGTTATCAGGTCGGTGGCTTCCCGCCAGGCTGGGGAGAGTGGAACGACAAATACCGCGATACCGTGCGCGAGTACTGGAAGGGGGACAACGTCTCGACGGATTTTGCCGCGCGTCTGCTGGGCTCCGGGGATCTGTACGACCTGCGCGGGCGTCGCCCGTGGGCCAGCGTCAACTTTATCACCGCCCATGACGGCTTTACGCTGAATGACCTGGTGTCGTACAACGAGAAGCACAACGCCGACAACGGCGAGGACAATAACGACGGGCATAACGATAACCGGTCGTACAACTATGGCGAAGAAGGGCCGACGGAGAACCCGGACATTATCGCCACCCGCGAACGGCAGAAGCGTAATTTCCTGACCACGCTGCTTTTCTCCCACGGTACGCCGATGCTGCTGGCGGGGGACGAGTTTGGCCGCACGCAGAAGGGTAACAACAACGGCTACTGCCAGGACAGCGAGATCTCATGGATCGACTGGAAGGGGCTGTCCGAAAACGACGCGGCGCTGCGCGAGTTCACCCGCCGGCTCATTGCCCTGCGCACGCAGCAGCCGCTGCTGCGTCGTGAGAGCTGGCGCGACGGGCTGGAGATCCGCTGGTTCAATGCCGGAGGCGGTCCGCAGCAGGCCGAGCAGTGGGATGAAGGATCAACGCTCGGGGTCTCCATCAGCAGGCCGGATCTTCAGCAGGAGGACGGCATCTGGCACGACGTGCTGATGCTGTTCAATCCGTTTGAAGGCACCGTGCCGTTCCAGATCCCGCAGTTTGGCGAAGGGGGATGGGTGCTGGAGCTTTCTACGGCGGATGACGCTGCCGCCGGGACAGCGTTCACCGAAACCGTAGAGTACGAACTGGCTGGACGCAGCATTACCCTGTTCAGACGTCCGTAATTCAGAGTGATGCCGCCGCGCGGGCGGCGGTGTCATACAGGGAGGAGATCGCGCGTAGCAGCTGCGCGGTTTCGCCGATCGATTTCCCGGAAATGCCGCTCTCCGCATGAATGGCGATCAGGCACGCTTCGCGCACGTCCCGGTACTTCATGCACAACGCTTTCCCTTCCTCCGTGGTGGAGAAAAAGAGCTCTTTACCCGCTTTCTCGCTCGTCACGTAGCCCGCTTTGACCAGCTTTTTCAGGGCATAGGTCACTACATGCGTGTCTTCCACGTTGAGAACAAAGCAGATATCGGCCAGCTTTTTCTTGCGGTCGCGGTGGTTCACGTGATGCAGCAGCGAGACGTCAAAAGCGCCCATATCCGGCTCTCCGGCTGCGGCCATGCAGCGCACCATCCACTTGTTAAACGCGTTGCCGGTCATGATCAGCGCGTACTCCAGCTCTGACAGTTCCGCGCAGCGCTCCGACACCAGATGGCGGGAGGAGACGATCCGGCCATCGTTGATATCATTGCAATCGGGTGAAGCACTCTTTTTCGAGGTCATAACGTTCCTTAGCCAGAAATGTAAACTCGTCGATAAAATAAGAACATTTTATTGATAATTTGTTTACATGTTTTTGAGGTTCAGATATAGCTTTTTAGCGCAGGTTTTGTGAAGCCTGGCGAAAAACACAACATCGCTCGCCGCAAATTAAAAAAATAGCCGTCGGCGCGCAACGCTCACTTTCGATAGGGTAAACGTTATGGACGGTACTACGCTGTTGCCGCTGATCGGGATACCGATCGTGGTCATTGGTTTTGCACTGCGCTTCAACCCGCTGCTGGTCGTCGTGGTGGCGGGTCTGGCGACGGGCCTGCTGGTCGGGATGGATTTCGGGATGCTGCTGGAGACCTTTGGCGAGAAGTTCGTCAATAGCCGATCGCTGGCGACCTTCATCCTGATCCTGCCGGTAATTGGTCTGCTGGAATATTACGGGCTTAAAGAGCGCGCCCAGGCCTGGGTGGCGAAGATCGCCAGCGCCACCTCGGCGCGTATTCTGATGCTCTACTTCGTGGCGCGTGAAGGCACCGCCGCGCTGGGGCTGATGTCGCTGGGCGGCCATGCCCAGACGGTACGCCCGCTGCTGGCCCCGATGGCCGAAGGGGCAGCGCTTAACGAATACGGCGAACTGCCGCAGCACATTCGCGACAAAATCAAGGCCCATGCCGCGGCGTGCGATAACATCGCGGTCTTCTTTGGGGAAGATATCTTTATCGCCTTCGGTGCGGTGCTTCTGATTGACGCGTTTCTTAAGGAAAACGGGATCGAAGGGATCGAGCCGCTGCACATCGGCCTGTGGGCCATTCCCACCGCCATTGCGGCATTGATTATTCATATGACGCGCCTGCTGCGCCTGGATGCCAGCATCCGCCGCGACGTCATGGCCTGGCGTGCAGAGCAGGGTACGCAGGGGGCCGCGCAATGATGACGCTTATCACCATTAATCGGGTGTATTACCTGATCGGTTTTGTTGTGATGCTGCTGGTTGTCATGACCCTGCGCGACCGCGCTAATCCGAAGCGTTTTACCACCGCGCTGTTCTGGTTTTTATTCGGCGGGATCTTCCTGTTCGGTGACCTGATGGTTCAGGAGCTGGGCAAATCGCTGGCGTACCGGATCGTTGGCGGTTGCGTTATCGCAATCGCGCTGCTGGCGGGTTTTGGCCTGGTCGGGAAAGGCCACTATAAAATGGCCTCCGACGAGGAGCGCATTGCCTCGTCAAACCGCCTTAAAAACTGGCTGTTCCTGCCCGCGCTGATGATCCCGGTGGTGACGGTAATCGGGACGCTGTTCCTGAAGGGGGTGTCGATTGGCGGTGTTTACCTTCTCGACCAGAAACAGCTCACTCTGGCGGCGCTGTGCGTGGCCTGCGTCGCGGCGATCCTCACCGGCTGGTGGCTGACCAAAGGCACGCCGCTGCACGCCATTCGCCAGTCACGTCGTCTTGTCGATACCATCGGCTGGGCGGTGATCCTGCCGCAGATGCTGGCCATGCTCGGCGGCGTGTTCGTGGCGGCCAATACCGGTGATTCGGTGCAGAAGGTGGTGAGCCTGTTCGTGAACCCGGACAGCCGCTTCATGCTGGTGGTCATTTACTGCGTGGGGATGGCGCTGTTTACCATGATCATGGGTAACGCCTTTGCGGCCTTCCCGGTGCTGAGCGCGGGGATCGCCTTGCCGTTCCTGATCAACGTGCATCACGGCAACCCGGCGCCGCTGCTGGCGATCGGCATGTACGCGGGCTACTGCGGCACGCTGATGACGCCAATGGCTGCGAACTTCAATATCGTTCCCGCCGCGCTGCTGGAGCTGAAAGACAAATATCAGGTGATCAAGATCCAGATCCCGACCGCGTTAACCCTGCTGGTGGTGAACGTGTTCCTCATGTATTTCCTCGTGTTTCGCTAAGGAGCTGTTATGGAATTGACGCAACATCAGGCTGACGCGTTTGCCCGCATGCCTTTAACCTATTTGCGCCAGGAATACCCGAACCACATCATGCATCTGCTGAATGATGACGGTGACGTTCTGCCGCCTCGCGAGCTGCACCCGATTTTCTACGGCTGTTTCGACTGGCACTCGGCGGTGCACGGCTACTGGCTGCTGCTGCGCTGCGTGCGCCTCTATCCTGATCTACCGTGTCGGAATGACATCGTCGCGCTTTTCGACGAGCACCTGACCGACGAGAACGTGGCGAAGGAGTTGGCCTATTTCACCGCGCCGTTCCGCGCCTCGTTTGAGCGGCCGTATGGCTACGGATGGCTGCTGGCGCTGGCCCAGGAGCTGAAACAATCGTCGCTGCCGCAGGCCACAGGCTGGTACCAGACGCTGGAGCCGCTAACCCAGGATATTCGCAACCGGCTGGTGGATTACCTCAGCAAGCTAACCTATCCGATCCGCGTCGGAACGCACTACAACACGGCGTTTGCCCTCGCGCTGGGGCTGGATTACGCCCGATCCGTGGAAGATAGCGCGCTTGAGCAGGCGATTGTGACGGCGGCGGAGCGGTTTTATCTCGCCGACACGCGCTACCCGGCCCACTACGAGCCGGGTGGTGATGAGTACATCTCTGGTGCGCTGACGGAAGCGCTGCTGATGAGCAAGGTCGCAGAGAATTTCCCGGCCTGGTTTGACGCGTTTCTGCCGGATATCGGCTCCATTGCGGCGCTGATGAACCCGGCGGAAGTGAGCGACCGTACCGACCCGAAAATTGCCCATCTGGATGGGTTAAACCTCAGCCGCGCCTGGTGTATGAAGCATATTGCCAGGGTGCTTCCGGTAAACCACCCGGCCCAGCAGGCCTTGCGTGATGCCGTGGCGAAACACCTGGCGGCAAGCGTCGGGCACGTAGTGGGCAGCCACTACAGCGGCGGGCACTGGCTGGCGAGCTTTGCGCTACTGGCGCTGGAATAAACAAATACGCCGTCTTTCCTGTCGGGTGGCGCTGCGCTTATTTGCCCTACATTGTGAAATGCACAATTCCTGTAGGCCCGCGCAAGCGTAGCGCCGCCTAAATTTTTTTGATTTTTAATGCGGTTAATACCTTAGTCGGATATTTTTCCGTCATTTCTCTGTAAACAGATATCTTTTTTACCATCGCAAAGGTGTACGATATGCGGCCATATACCCATATGAAATAGGTGGTTAATATGGCTGTTATACCTTTGTTACCCAAAGAAGGAATCGCTCTTGTGTTGGCAAACATGAGGATTGCAAGAGCGCATGGTATGAGCAGAAACATGGCTATCCCTACAACCTATCTTTGGTTTTATCAAAAAGTAAGAAATAAGGGACCGTGGGATTACAAGCAAGGACACCCGGAGTTAGCAAATTTTGGGAACTTCAATTATGGTTCGGCTGGCTATGCTGCCGGGATACCATCAGAAACGCTATTGATGGGTGCTGGATGGGCGCAGGAAAGAGCTAAAACCTCCAAAAAGAAATGGGGGCACTGGTATCAAAAACCGCCTTATGGGGATGATCCACACGATCAGTTTTGGATAAGGCAAGGTATAGAATATGCAAAGAAATACGGTTATTAAACGGCTCCATTGCTTACTCACAACGATTCTGTTGCTCGTTGTTTGTGGGTTTCTGACATATCAATACTATTTTAATGCATCTCCTCACGATAGCTTTGTCAGCAAACAGAAACTCTCTGATACCGTCACACTGTACATAACTAAGTATGATGATGGAGACGCTACGGTGTCGGATGTTTACCGCTTCTATTTAGATAAAGACAACAGCGGGAACATTATGAAAGCCCTTGAAGAACGATCACCCTTCCTGGAAGCCGATACAAGCAATGTCACAGCTTCAGCTTATGGGAACACGGTAAATGTAAAAATCACGGGCAAGGTTTATTCATTCACTAATTCTGATCTGTTCTATGCCGATGGTGTAGCGATCATGCCTGTAATTAATCTCATAGCCAATGGAATAAGAAATTAATTAACATAAGGAGTTTTAAAAATGGCTGTACCAGTACACCTCTTTTTGAAAGACGATGGCGGAGCAATGATCCGTGGTGGTTCTGATGTTGCAAACCGTGAAGGAAGCATAGAGCTTAGAGATCTGATCCATAACCTGAGCATTCCAACAGATGAGGCAACAGGTAAACTTACAGGTACAAGGCAACATTCAGCCTTCAGTTTAACAAAGGCAATTGACTCATCTTCACCCTATCTATACAAAGCAGTGGCTACAGGTCAGACGCTTTAAAGTGCCGAATTAATGTTCTATCACATCAATGATGCTGGTCAGGAAGTGGAATACTTCAACATCCTGATGGAAGGCGTGAAAGTCATTTCAATAACTCCAATAATGCATGATACAAGAGATTGTCCCGGTACTGGTCACATGGAAAATGTATCTTTACGATATGCAAAAATCACATGGAAAATTCTGGACGGAAATATACAGTACACTGATGCGTGGAACGAACGTCCTACAGCGTAGTTGTTATAAACAAGCAGCGCCGAGAGGCGCTGCACAGCGTTACGCTGATGCCCGCACCCCAGGGCGCAGCCTGCTCAGGCTAAACAAAACCGATCCTGTTGAGGCGATGACGGCGATCCACAGTGCCAGATGCACGGCCCGATCGTGGTCTGATCCGGTCGTCGCAAGCAGCACCCCCACCGCGGCGGCCCCCAGACATTGCCCGAACGTCCTGACGATAGACAACACCCCTGAGGCATAGCTGGCATGTTCCCGCGCCACGTTAGCGAGCATCTCCCGGTTATTGGGGCTCTGGAAGCAGCCAAACCCAATCCCGCAAACCAGACTGCGCAGGCAGATATTCCATGCGGACGGGTTTTCCGGCAACGTCGCCAGCAGGACCAGCCCACCGACAAAAATCATCAGGCCGATAGTCGAGATCAGCGGCGCGGAAAGGGTATCTGCCCAGCGCCCCGCGTGCGGTGCGATCAGCACAATGCCAATTGGCCACGGGGTGAACAGCAGCGCCGAAACCACCGGGCTGTAGCCATACACGCTCTGAAACAGGAACGGCAGCGCGACAAAGGTGATGCCCTGGCTGACAAACGAGGCCAGCGAGGTCAGGGCGGCGAGGGTGAAGCGTCCGTTTCTGAACATAGCGGGCGGCAGTATGGGACAGCGCGCGCGCCGAATACGCCAGACGAAGGCGATAGCGCTGACCAGCGTGAGAAGCCCCCAGCCAGCGGCTGCCGGGTTAATGCCTTGCGTTATGTGCTGAAGGCTGTCGGCCAGCATGATTGCAGAACCTAACAGCACGGCGGAGAGCGCGGCGCCCGGCGCATCAAAGGGGGAGCGGTCAACGTCCGACTGGCGCGGCAACGCCCGCCATGCCAGAAACAGGGCAATACTGCCCGGAACAAGGTTAATGGCGAACAGCCACTGCCAGCTCAGCGCGTCCAGTATCGTTCCCCCCAGTACAGGGGCAATCGCCGTGCTGGCGGCAATAAGCAGGGCGTGCAGCCCCAGAATACGCCCAAGCAATCGCCCCGGAAAAACGGAACGCAGGATCGCCGGGGCGATACTCAGGGTGGCCGCGCCGCCGATGCCCTGCAGAATACGCATCCCGATCAGCATGTCGGGCGTTTTCGCCAGCGCGCAGCCGAGCGAGGTGAGCGTAAAGGTGGCAAGCCCGGCAAGAAAAACCGGTCGAAAGCCCACGCGCGCCGCCAGCGCCGCGAAGATGGCCAGCGTCATTGCCGCCGATAGTAGATAACCGTTGGCAAACCACACCGCAACGTTCGCGGGAACCTGCATCGCCCTTGCCATGGAGGGCAGCGCGATGTTGATCATGGTGCCGTCAAAGACGCCCATCAGCGTGGTGGTCATGACGGCGGCCATCACCCGGGCGCGTTCATGACCGGGTAAGCCTTCATCGCCGGGCTGGTTTGAAAAGAGCGTCATCGTCGTTACTCCGCATAAGAATAGTGATGACGAAACTATAATCATGGGGTATACAGGGCGGAAGACGCAGCGCTTGCACTTTATCGTTGCATATAACGCCTTATCTGAGGAGCCATCGTGTCCGATCCTGACTTTAACCTTCTGGTTGCGCTCGACGTTCTGCTGGCCGAAGCCAGCGTGGCTGGCGCGGCGCGGCGCTTAAACCTGAGCACCTCCGCCATGAGCCGCACCCTGAGCAGGCTGCGGGAGGTGACAGGCGATCCTATCCTGGTGCGGGCTGGTCGGCAGATGGTGCTGACGCCCTGGGCCGAAGCCACCCGGGACCGGACCAGAAGCGCAGTGCATGAGGCAAGGGCGGTACTGCAACCCTCCACGGAAACGCTGAATGTTGAGCGTATGGAGCGCCTGTTCACCATCCGAGCCAACGACGGCTTTGTGGTGGCGTTTGGGCCACTGCTCATTGCCGCAGTGGCGGCGGTGGCGCCCGACGTCTGCATTCGCTTTTCGCCGAAACCTGAGAAAACGTCGCGCTATCTGCGTGAGGGGCTGGTTGACCTGGAGATCGGCGTGCAGAGCAATATGGGTCCTGAAATTCGTCTGCAACGGCTCTTTCAGGACCGGTTTGTTGGCGCGGTGCGCCAGGGGCATCCGCTGGCCTCGCTGTCGTCAGTCAGCCTGGAGGATTATGTCGCCTGGGGGCACGTAGTGGCCTCGCCCGACGGCTCGTTACACGGATTTGTCGATGAGGCGCTGGCGGAACGCGGGATGAAGCGCAAAATTGCCAGCGTGGTGCCAGGGTTCCCGACGGCGTTATCGGTGGCGCTGGTCTCCGATCTCGTTGCCATGGTGCCGGCGCTCTATCTGCTCAATCAGCCGATGACCGAGCGCGTGCACGTCTTTGAACTGCCGTTTAAAACCCGGAGTATTACGGTGTCACAGATGTGGCATCCGCGCATGGAAAAGGACCCGGCGCATCGCTGGCTCAGGGAAAAGGTGCTGGAGGTGTGCCGCGCTGTACGCTGACGGCTCAGGCCACTTTTTTCGGCACGGAGAGAATGAAGCGCGTCGATACCGCATCCTATTGTCCCGTATGGAAGCGCTATTTCACAACCCCAGTGGCCTGGCCTCCTGTATGAACTCAATCAGAAGGCGAAGCCCGGTCGGCAGTTGCCGGCGGCTTGAATAATAGATATAAAAACCTTCCTCCAGCGGGGACCATTCCGTAAGCACCAGGCGGAGCCGTCCATCCTTCACATAGGGTGCAACAAGAGGCTCCGGAAAATACATCAGGCCGGCCCCGCCTAATACGGCCACAAGACCCGTTTCAGCCTGGTTGACCGTCACTGAGCCAGGCACAGTGATTTGGTACGTTTCGCCGTCTCGCTCAAGTTCCCAGCGATAGATCCGATCGTCGCCGAGACGATTGCTTATACAGCGATGGCGTAACAAATCATCCGGATGTTCAGGCGTTCCGTAACGTTCAAGGTAGTCAGGGGATGCGGCGATAACCCAGCGAATATCGGCAGATAAACGCCGGGCAACCATGTCTTCCGGGACGGTGCCACCATAGCGGATACCGGCATCGAATCCCGCATCAGTGACGTCAACCATACGGTTGCTGGCCACAATATCGATTTCAATATCGGGATAGCGATCCATAAACGCAGGCATAACCGGCGCAAGCAAAAGATTGGCCGCTTCAACGGCTGCATTGATGCGGATACGCCCGGTAGGCGTATTACGATACCGGTTAAGCGATTCAAGCGCGCCTTCTATCTTGTCGAAAGGCTGAAGGACAGACTGAACCAGTTCTTCACCTGCAGCCGTAGGGGTAACGCTCTTGGTCGTGCGATTAAGCAGGCGAACCCCGAGCCGGGTTTCCAGTCCCTTCAGGGCATGACTAAGCGCTGATGCACTGACACCTAATTCAATCGCCGCACGGCTGAAACTGCGATGACGTGCAATAGCCATGAAATAAATGAGATCGGCGACATCAGCTCTGCTTATTTGCATACAGAATCGTTTTCCTTATGCGTTAAGGACCGAATGCGTTGATACGGAAATGATATACACCATAGACCGACCAGGGCTAATCCGTTGCTGAATTTTTTTCACAAGTCCATCCACTCATCGCCTCTCACTGAACACATTGTGCTTCGTTATTCTTGAAAATTATGCGCTCTGGCCGTCAGTCAGGGCGGAACATTCACCTAACGGAGCCGTGTATGAACTATACGCATCTTGGCCGCACCGGCCTGAAAGTCAGCCGCCTTTGTCTCGGAACCATGAATTTTGGTGATGTTACCGACGAGAAAACCAGCGCCCGCATTCTGGATGAAGCGCTTGAGGCGGGTATCAATTTCATTGATACAGCAGACGTGTATGGCACCGAGCAATCACCCGATATCCAGCAAGGTTCGGGGCTGTCTGAAGAGATTATTGGTCGCTGGCTCCAGCAGGGTGGCCGCCGTGACCGTATCGTTCTGGCGACGAAAGCCTATCAGCCTATGGGACCGGGTCCGAACGATCGCCGTCTTTCTGCTTACCATATTCGCAAGGCCTGCGAGGACAGTTTGCGACGGCTTAAGACCGACCATATTGACGTCTATCAGATGCATCACATCGATCGTTATACACCATGGGAAGAGGTCTGGCAGGCCATGGAACTCCTTGTTCAGCAGGGAAAAGTGCTTTATATCGGTAGCAGCAATTTCGCAGGCTGGGACATTGCGACTGCGCAGTCAGTTGCCACGGCCCGTCATTCCCTGGGCCTGGTTGCTGAGCAAAGTCTCTACAATTTGACTGCCAGAACCGTTGAGCTGGAGGTCATTCCCGCATGCCGTCATTTTGGCCTGGGACTGATTCCCTGGAGCCCACTTGCCGGAGGGTTGCTTGGCGGCGTACTGAAAAAGATGGCCAGCGGGCGCCGTGCAAGGCCCGCGTTTGCCCGTCTAATCGAACAGTATCGTCCGCAGCTGGAAGCCTACGAAGGATTATGTGAGGACCTCGGCGAAACCCCTTCCGATGTGGCGCTTGCCTGGCTCCTGCAGAATCCTGTCGTTACTGCTCCACTTATCGGGCCTCGTACGGTCGAACAACTCCAGCAGGCGCTTCACGCAACGACAATCACGCTATCAGACGACACCATGAGCTGTCTCGACGAAATCTGGCCCGGACCCGGGGGAGAAGCGCCCCAGGCTTATGCCTGGTAATGACCAAATTAATGAATCCTTTCTTCGCTATAGGGAGTTCCAGTTTATGAGCAACATGATGCATGACCAGCATTCTGCTTCCGTACCCGCTTCCCGGGATCGTCGCAATTTTCTGATCGCCGGAGCCGGTTTGGCGTTGGCCGCTACCACCCTTAGCAGGAGCGGTGCAGTGATGGCGAACCCGGCTGGTCAGGACTCGTCGAACGCCCCTTCGGATGCTGTTCCCGTCCAGAAGGAGACCTTAACCACGCGTAAACTCGGCTCGCTGGAGGTTTCCAGCATGGGACTGGGGTGTCTGCCCATGGTGGGGTATTACGGCGGTGGTCCGCGCGATCGCAAAGCCATGGTTTCGCTCATCCGGGCCGCCTTCGAACAAGGCATTACGTTCTTTGATACTGCCGAGGTGTATGGTCCCCATCTCAGTGAAGAATTTGTCGGGGAAGCACTGGCCCCCGTTCGCGATCGTGTGGTGATTGCCACTAAGTTCGGTTTCGGCGTGGAGGAGGGGAAGCCAACCTCCCTCAACAGCCATCCTGACCATATCCGCCGCGCCGTAGAGGGCTCGCTAAAGCGTCTGAAAACGGACCACATCGATCTTCTTTATCAACATCGCCCCGATCCGAATGTGCCGATCGAGGATGTGGCGGAAACCGTGAAGGCGTTGATCCAAGAGGGTAAAGTGAAACACTGGGGATTGTCGGAAGCGAGTGCCAGGACAATCCGCCGCGCACATGCGGTACTCCCTGTGACTGCAGTACAGAGTGAGTATGCCATGTGGTGGCGTGAACCGGAGACGCGGATATTTCCAACGCTCGAAGAGCTGGGTATCGGCTTTGTACCTTACTGCCCGACCGCCCGGAGTTTCCTTGCCGGGGCAGTCAATCCAGATCAGCGGTTCGACAGCACAGATCGGCGGCATAACCTGCCACGCTTCCAGCCCGATGCCCTGGCCAAAAACATGGTACTGCTTGAATTTGCGCAGTCGTGGGCCCGCCGCAAAAACACCACTCCGGTTCAGTTCGCGCTGGCATGGGTGATGGCACAACGGCCATGGATTGTCCCCATCCCGGGTACGACGCAATATCCGCACCTGATAGAAAATAGCGGTGCACCGCAAGTCCGGTTGACGGACAGCGAGTTACGCGAAATCGATGCAGCGCTTGCCAGGATCCCATTGCAGGGTGGTCGCGCAGATCCGTTTACCGAAAGTCAGTTTGATAAAAGTTAAACGGTGATGGCCACCTTTATACTTACTGTCACAGGGAGACTGTAGGTAAAGTCTCCCTGTCTGGCGATCCGACCCGGACATCAAGAGTTGTTCATTGTCACCAACAGCGGAACCGAACCAACGCCGGGCCAGGGTAGGGCATTAACAGTCCTGTATTGCTGAAGGCGGCGTGAGTGAAGGTGGCATATCCGGAAGCGGGGGAATGATCCCGTCGACGGGGTGCGGCAGATAGCGAGCCTCGAGTTCCATGATTTCGGCATCGCTAAATGAAAAGTCCAGCGCGCTGATAGCCGTGGAAAGATGTTCTGGTTTCGTCGCGCCGATGATCGGTGCTGTGATGACCGTTTTTGATAGCAACCAGGCAATTGCAACATGGGCTCTTGGCACATGGTGCTTTTCAGCAATGCTGGCAACAACATCAATAACGGGCTTATCCAGAAGGGCTGCGTTCTCATACATTTTTAACGCAAAGGCATCGTTTTGCGTTCGTCGGGACGTGACACTCCAGTCGCGCGTGAGCCTGCCGCGTGCCATCGGACTCCAGGGGATCACACCAACGCCCTGGTCTTCACACAGGGGCAGCATTTCGCGCTCTTCTTCCCGGTAAAGCAGGTTGTATTGCGGTTGCATCGAAATAAATCGGGTCCAGCCGTTACGCTCTGCCGTATGCTGCATTTTTGCAAAGCGCCAGGCTTCCATAGATGATGCGCCGATGTAACGTACTTTTCCTGATTTAACGAGGTCATTCAGAGCCTCCATGGTCTCTTCAACAGGCGTGGAGTGGTCAAAGCGGTGAATCTGAAAGAGATCCACGTAATCCATGCCTAAGCGCATCAGGCTATCGTCAATAGACTGAAAAATGGCCTTGCGGGAAAGAAACCCGGTATTGGGTGAGTTGCGCCACGGAAAGAAGGTCTTTGTCGCCACAACGATCTCATCGCGTCTGGCCATTTCTCTCAGCGCTTTTCCAGTGATCTCTTCAGAACTTCCGCCCGAGTAGATATTCGCGGTATCAAAAAAATTAATGCCCGCTTCAAGCGCCTGACGAATGAGCGGACGTGACGCCTTTTCATCCAGGGACCAGGGTTGAGGCAAGCGTTCAGGTTCACCATAGCTCATACAACCGAGACAAAGACGGGAGACTTTCAAACCGCTACGACCCAGATTCACATACTCCATTCTGTGTTCCTTCTTTTATTGCCAGCAATTCTGTATGTGACAGGGTATTGCACTGACATGAAGGGAACCAGCATGCGCCATCGAATGGTGTTGTGAGTTTTTTTCACAGATAGGCGTAATCGTCAGTGGGTTTTACATACAAACTGCGTGGCCAACGGTGAATCCTCAAGACTGAGGAGGGATACCTCCCGAGGCACAGCAACATTCTTATTTAACATAATATACATTATGCGCACCAACGTAATGCCAGTCAAAATCTGCCTTTCTACGGTCGTGATTGCCCCTGGTCATTGATAGCTTGTGAAATCCCAACTTCTACGTTTATCCAATGTTAAAAGACGTTTGATATACTCCTGGCTTTGACCACCGCTGCTGTAGACTTATGGAAATCGAACTCAATAAAAGCTTCAAAGAAAGGATTTTCCACGCTGTCATTTTTGAAGTGACGGCCAACGTTATCATCGCTCTGTCTCTTGCGTGGCTGATGAACGTTTCGGTACTCCAGTCGGGTTCGTTGTCGGTGATATCTGCACTTACCGCAACGGTCTGGAATTTTGTCTTCAATAAGTTCTTTGACTCCCTTCAGAAAAAACATCAGTTTCAACGAACGTTTCTCGTTCGCGCCATCCATGCAGTTGGGTTTGAAACGGGCCTTATCATCTCCTTAATCCCTGTGGCCATGTTCATGCTGAATTTGACGATCGCGGAGGCATTTTTTGTTGAGATTGGCCTTGTACTGTTTTTCCTGCCATACACGATGCTTTTTAACTGGCTCTATGATTATCTGCGTTGGACATTCGTAGGGAGTAAACGGTCTGCTGTGTAGCGAGTATTGATATCGGTCACATTCGCAACCCCTTGATCGTGTTGGACTCCACTCTCTTTCTATACTTCTCATTTCACCATCACTTTTGAGGAGTCCATAATGTTTGATCATGTAAAATTCGGCGTCAGCGATTATGAGAAAAGTAAAACCTTCTTCCTCATGTCGCTTCAACCGCTCGGTGTCGAACTCGTCGATGAAGGCTCTCCTGACTATGGCGTCGAAATGAGTTCCGGCGATGTTTCTCTTTGCCTTTTTCAGTCGAATGATAAACCCGCTCCGCTTCATCTGGCCTTTGTGGCCACGACACGCCAGCAGGTTGATGACTTTTACCATGCCGCGCTGCGCGCAGGCGGACGCGACAATGGCGCACCGGGATTACGCTCCTACGGTAAAAATTACTATGCCGCATTTGTCATTGCGCCTGATGGTCATAATATCGAAGCGGTATGCCATGCCCCCGAAGAAAGATAACTTAATTTCACTCGCTTGCGAGTACCCGCGCCAGCCAGTTTTCTGGCTGGCTCACGCTCAGGCCAATACGACCGATACCCCTTTTTCCGATACCGCATTGACCCAGTCGCGGTCGGTATCGCCTTCGACGACAATCGTATTCGCCAGCGCCACATCGCCAATAACAAATGATGACGCCGTATTTATTTTTTCCGGCGACGCCAGGACAACCGTCTCGGCGGCTCTGCCGGAAAATGCACGTTTGATGCACGCCTCTTCGAAATCTCCGGTCGTCAGCCCTGCTTCCGGATGGATACCGGTCACGCCCATAAAGAACAGATCCGCATGAATGTTTTCGATACCTTCGATGGCCGCCGCGCCGACGGCGACAATCGAGTGTTTATACAAACGGCCGCCGATGAGAATCACCTCGATGGAAGGATGATTAACAAGCCCCAGGGCAATGCTCGGACTGTGCGTCACCACGGTAATACGCAGGTCTTGCGGTAAAAAAGCGAGCAATTCTGAAGTGGTCGTTCCACCGTCAACGATCACCACCTGGCCCGAAGAAATAAGCTGCGCCCCCTTCTGCGCCACCTTTCTTTTGGCATCCATTTTAACGGACTGTCGTTCCGCGAAAGGCACAGTAGCGGAAGACGACGGCAGCGCGCCGCCGTGAACCCGCTGTAAACGCCCTTCTGCCGCCAGCTCGCGCAAATCGCGTCGGATGGTGTCTTCAGAGACGTCGAAGAGAACGCTAAGCGCTTTTGACTGGACTTGACCTTCGGCACCGAGCTTTTCAAGGATCAACTGTTTTCGCTGACTGGTGAGCATGATGTATTCCTGACGTTGCATGTTTAATCTTGAAAATGCACGATAGTGCTGGTATTGATAGTTACTCTACGTAAGGAGGACGAAACGTGCAATCAAAACGTGCAGATGTGCGCATCATTGACAGTGAAACCCTGTCAGATAACTGGTACTTACTTAAAAAATATACCTTTGACCTACAAAGACGCGATGGCGAATGGCAGCGGCAAACGCGTGAAGTTTATGACCGGGGGAACGGCGCTACGATCCTGCTCTACAACCGTGACCAAAAAACGGTGATTCTGACCCGCCAGTTCCGCTTCCCGGTCTTTATTAATGGCCATGAGGACAATCTGATTGAGGCGGCGGCCGGCCTGCTTGATAACATGGATCCGGAAAGCCGCATTAGAGCAGAGGCGGAAGAAGAGACCGGGTTTAACGTGTCGAGCGTGCAGAAAATCTTTGAAGCCTACATGAGCCCAGGCTCCGTCACGGAGAAACTCTATTTCTATATTGCCGAGTATCAGCCGAAGGACAAAACCAGCGCAGGCGGCGGTATCAAAGCGGAGGGAGAAGATATCGACGTGCTGGAAATGCCCTTTGAAGAGGCATTGCGGGGAATTGATACGGGCAAAATCGTCGACGGAAAAACCATCATGCTGCTCTACCATATTGCACTGAAAGGCATTCTGTAACCTGCCGCTCGCCCGACGCCTGTCCCGGTGCAGGTGTCGGCCTGTGCTATCCTTGCTGAAACACGCAAAACGGAGATCTGAAGATGGCCGACTGGAACCCCTCGCTTTATCTGCAATACGGCGCTGAACGAACGCGCCCTGCCGCCGAGCTGCTTGCCAGAATTCCCCTGAGTGACGTTGCCACCATTGCCGATTTGGGCTGCGGACCGGGAAACAGCACCGCGCTGTTGCAGCATCGCTGGCCAAAAGCGCAGATTGTCGGCGTCGATAACTCACCGGCTATGCTGGAAGAGGCGCGCAAGGCACTGCCCGACTGTCAGTTCGTTGAGGCCGATATCCGCCAGTTCAGGCCTGGCCAGCCGTTGAACCTCATCTATGCGAACGCATCCCTACAATGGATACCTGACCATTACGATCTCCTGCCGCACTTGGCGTCACTGCTCGCGCTCAATGGCGTGCTGGCGATCCAGATGCCGGACAACTGGCTTGAGCCCACGCATGTGGCGATGCGTGAAGTGGCTCTGGAGCAAGGCTACCCGGACCGTGGGCGCGAGCCGCTGCCTGGCGTGCATGCCTATTATGATATCCTGTCGGAGGCCGGCTGCGATGTGGATATCTGGCGGACAACCTATTTCCATAAAATGAGTTCGCACCAGGCCATTATTGACTGGGTCAGCGCGACCGGTTTGCGCCCGTGGCTCCAGGAACTGAACGAGAGCGAGCAGCAACGTTTCCTGAAACGCTACCATGAACTGCTGGAAGAGCAGTATCCGCTCCAGGAAAACGGGCAGATACTGCTGGCTTTTCCTCGACTGTTTATGGTTGCCCAGCGTCAGCCCTGAACGGCGCTATGAACGGGCCTCTTTGAGCAGCTGCTGGATAATCTTTTCCTGCTGCTCATAATTCCCTTCGCCAAACGAGGTATAGCGTAGCTGACCTTTAGCATCGAAATAGTAGTGCGCGGGCCAGTACTGGTTGCCAAAAGCGTTCCAGATCTGATAGTTGTTGTCCGTCACAACCCGGTACGGCAGTTGCCATTTATTTACCGCGTTTTTCACCGAGGCGATCGGTTTCTCCCAGGAGTATTCAGGCGTGTGTACCCCTATGACGACCAGGCCCTGAGACTGGTATTTTGTTGCCCAGTCGCGCACGTGCGGAAGCGTATGCTGGCAGTTAATGCAGTCCCAGGTCCAGAAATCGATCAGAACCACCCTCCCGCGCAACGATTCAGACGTGACAGGGTCACCATTTACCCACCCTGTTCCACCGCTTAATGAAGGCAGCTGGCTGCTGGGCTCGGTCATGACGACCGGTTGAAGCTTCGCCGGTTGCGCGGCGGGCTTTGCCAGATTCAGCAGCGCGGTTTCAAGACGATCCGCGACGCCGTTTGCGCCTTGCAGAACAGACGTCATCCCCGTTGCGTTAAAGACAACGGCCGCTAACATCACCACGCCTGCCCCCTTACGTAACTTTTCCATCAGCGCCGACCTTGCTCTCAGCGGCGCCATCAGCGTGCGGCCTCCGAAAACGAGCAGGCCCAGCATCAGCGCGCAGCCGCTACCATAGGCGGCCAGCAAGGCTCCTGTGGCAATGGCCGAGTGTCCGGCAATATTGATGCTGAAAATGGCGCCCAGAATCGGTCCCGCGCAGGGAGACCAGAGCAGCCCGACGGCAAGCCCGGCCAGAAAAGCCGATGCCATACCACGCGTTTGCCCGCTTCGGGTGTTGAGGACATTTCCCGCGCTGACTGCCGGCCCGGCGATACGCTGGGCAAAGGCCGGAAAAATTAAGGCCAGCGCGGCCGTGGCCAGGACGATAAGCGCGATCCAGCGCCCGACGATAGTTGCCTCTGCTATCCACTCGCTGGCGACGGTGACGACCATCGCCACCAGGGTGAACATGACGATCATCCCCGCGAGCAGCGCCAGAATATGTCGCCGCTGCCCCTGAAAACCGGCGAACAGGAGAGGAATTACCGGGAGCGTACATGGACTGAGCAAGCTTATCATCCCGCCCAGGAAAGCAATTATCAGAAACATAGACACCTCACAATACAAGTCCTGCGACGCTGCAGTGAGGCTATTTCATCGTGCGGATGTGTTCAGGATATGTGTAAAAGCGTGGGTTTTTGTCTGGCTCTGTATCGGCCACGCGGGGAGATACAGAACCGTACAATTAAAGGCGCGGGAGAGTAATCGAAACGTCCAGCCCGCCCTCTGCGCGGTTCTCCAGCTTTAGCTTTCCGTCCAGCTGAGCGGTGAGCTGCGCTGCGATCGCCAGGCCGAGTCCTGTCCCGCCGGTGTCGCGGTTGCGTGATGTTTCTACCCGATAAAACGGCTGTAATACCGCCTCCAGCTCGGCATCCGGTATCCCAGGCCCGCCGTCCATGATGTGAATCACCACCTCTCCGGCGGCCGAGTCATCAATGCTAATGGTGGCGTAGTCGCCAAATTTCAGGGCGTTATCCAGCAGGTTGGTCATCACCCGGCGCAGCGCCTGTGGACGCGTGACGATGGGCAAACGGTTTTCGCCTGCCTGAAACTGCACGTTTTTACCGATGTCCTGATAATCGCAGGCGATGCTGTTTATCCAGGCGTTCAGCTCCAGCTTCAGCGAGGTCTCTTCCAGTGATTCTGATGACCGGGCATATGCAATACCCTCCCGCACCAGACGCGACATGTTATCAAGGTCGTTTAAGAGCTTGTCGCGCAGGTCAGGCTGATCCGCCATTTCAACACGAAGCTTCATGCGGGTAATGGGCGTCTGGAGATCGTGCGATATGGATGCCAGGATCTGCGCCCGCTCCCTGAGATAGGACTGAATGCGCGCCTGCATCGCGTTGAAGGCATGTGCTGCCCGCTGCACCTCGATCGGCCCCTTTTCCGTCATTGGCGAATTGGCAGCCGGGTCCAGGGAGTCTACCGCGCGGGTAAACTGTGAAAAAGGCCGTATCACCTGGCGTACGGCGATCCAGGAGCAGGCAGCCAGCACGAGCAACTGCAGAATAAGAACAACGGGCAGCCAGCTGGCGACCGGCGGCATCCGAGGGATCAGGTCAATGGTCAGCGGCGCGCCATCATGTAGCGTGAGATGCGCCTGGATATGTGAAATGGCGCCGGGAACGGCGGTGAAGCTGAGCGGGTACTGTTCCGCAAGCGTCGCTTTTAAGGTTCGGATGGCGTCCCGGGAACGCTTATCCGTCGGCGCGTTGCCAGGAGCTCCCGGCCCCAGAATATAGCGATAGTTACCCCGTTCAAGGCGCGGCAACCAGGCCGCGCGCTCGCTGGCGGGTAAGCGGTCTAAAATAGCCACGCTGGTCGCAACATCGTATTCCAGATTACCGAGCATCACCGTTCGGGCGCTGTGCATTCGCTCTATCATGACCAGCGTCAGGCTCAGGGCATTGGCGAGCAACAGGCCGGGCAGCACGACGATCAGCAAGCGGGCCAGCAGCGAGCGTGGCCAGAGCGTCATTCGTTAGCCTCTTTGATGGTGACCGGCATGGTAAACACATAGCCCTCGCTGCGCACGGTTTTAATATACGCGGGCGTACGGGCATCTTCATTCAGACGCTGGCGAACCCGGCTAACCAGCAGGTCGATTGAGCGTTCAAAAAGCTCGGCGTCACGCCCCTGCGTCAGGTTGAGCAGCTGATCGCGGGTCAGCACCCTCTGCGGGTGGTCAAGGAAAACGCGCAGCAGGCGATACTCCGCCCCGCTGAGCGCCACAATCACCCCTTCCGGGTCGATCAGGTGGCGGGCAACGGTATCGAGCTGCCATTCGCCGAACGTCACCAGCCGCCCTGCTTCCGTCACCTGTAAATTGGGCGGCATCGTGCGAAAACGGCGTAAAATCGCTTTGATACGCGCCAGCAATTCTCGCGCGACGAAAGGCTTTACGACGTAATCGTCGGCTCCCATCTCCAGACCCAGGATCCTGTCCGTCTCCTCGTTGCGCGCCGTCAGCATCAGGATGGGCAGATCTTTATATTTCCCGACGCGTAATTGCCGGCACAGCGTAAGCCCGTCGTCGCCGGGCATCATAACGTCCAGCACCACCAGGTCGATATGCTGCTTCTCCAGCACGACGCGCATCTCTTTGCCGTTTGCCGCGCCAGAGGCGCGATAACCGGACTTAACGAGATAGTCGATAATCAGTTCACGAATATCCCTGTCGTCATCGACGACAAGGATATGATCAATATGCTCCACCGAAATCTCCAGACCGAAGGGTAACGTACTGAAAATAGCACATTTCAGAGTTTGTCAGCGTCAACAACTGCCTTGACGAAATCCTGCGGATCTTCCTGAGGCGGATTGTGCCCCACGGTTGCGCCGAAGGTACGGTGTTCATACTTACCGGTGAATTTACCCGCGTAGGCCTGCGGTGCCGGATGCGGCGCCCCGTTGTTTCCACCTTCGATGGTGATCGTCGGAACGGTGATATTCGGCAGCGTGGCCAGTTTTTGCTCGTAGGCGTCGTATTTGCGCTCGCCTTTTTCCAGCCCTAAGCGCCAGCGATAGTTGCTGAGCGTTACCGCAACGTGATCCGGATTATCAAGGGATTTGGCGCTGGCGTTAAAGACAGCGTCGCTAAATTTCCAGTCAGGTGAGGCCTGAGACCAGATCAAACGAGCGAAGTCATGCGTGTTTTTGGCATAGCCTTCAGCGCCGCGCTCGGTGGCGAAATAGAACTGATACCACCACTGCTGCTCCGCTTTTGGCGGCAACGGCTGTTTACCAATCTGCTGGCTGCTGATGAGATAACCGCTTACCGAAACGAGCGACTTAACGCGCTCTGGCCACAGCGCCGCAACGATATCGGCCGTACGGGCACCCCAGTCATAGCCTGCAAACACCGCCTGCTTGATATTCAGGGCGTCCATCAGGTTCACGATATCTTTCGCCATCGCGGAAGGCTGGCCGTTGCGCAGCGTTTTTGCCGACAGGAAGCGCGTAGTACCGTAGCCGCGCAGAGAAGGCACAATCACGCGGTAGCCTTTTGCCGCCAGCGCAGGCGCGACTTCAGCGTAGCTGTGAATATCGTAGGGCCAGCCGTGTAACAGAATGACCGGTTGGCCGTCTTTAGGACCAATGTCGACATACCCGACGTTAAGATCGCCGGCGTTAATTTGCTGTGGACGATCGAAAGCCGCCGCTAAGTTAGTGCCGGTGACTTCGGCCTGACATGACATGACGGTGCCAAGGGAAACGGTGAGAGCAAGCGTTGAATAAGCGAGTTTGCTGAACATGTTGGTATCTCCGGTTGAGTACAATTCACGGGGATATAACAACAGTTCAATGTATAGCGGATATGTGCGGAAACGCGTTTATTGCAAGCCTGTGTATGTATCTGGAACACGGATACAGTGTGATACAAACACAGGCATTTTTGCCTTAAAGGGAGAGACGATAGCGGACGTAATCGTCAGCGTCACCGTATCGATCGTAGAGTTTACGTGCCGGATTGTTCTCCCGGGTAACCCAGTAGAGCTTTGACCACCCTTCGCGCTTGCCTTCCGCTATCAAGGCATCAATCAACGCCTTACCCGCTCCCGCGCCGCGCTCGGCTGCATCAACAAACAGATCTTCCAGGTAGCAGATGGGCGCGGTTGACCAGGTTCCTTCGTGCAGAACACACATTGCGAAACCGATGACCTTTGCGTCTTTCTCTACCACCCGACAGAACATCGGTGAATGCGCTGAGAGCGCCCTTTCCCATGTCGATGCGGTAACGGACTCCTCGAGGTAGCAATCATAAAAATGGGTATAGCCATCCCACAGCGGTCGCCACTGGGGATAGTCGTCTTCGCGTAGAGGTCTTACCGTGACAGCCATGCGTTCCTCACATTACAAGTCGATTGCCATTTCAAAACAGCGTAAATCAGCCCCCGCCATACGCGAGTGATGATAGTTTTCGCGCAACGTCACAAACCCCAGCTTCTGATAAAAGGAGTGGGCGTTAGGCGTTGCATCCAGCCTCAGGCGGGTTATCCCCCGGCTGCGCGCCTCGTGTGTAAGCGCCTCGATAATTCGGGTCGCCATGCCTTTTCCGGTGGCTGAAGGCAAGGTGAATATGGCCTCCAGGTAATGGGTATCGAGATCCAGATAGCCGGTAGCCGCAATGACGCCCTTCTCGTCTTCCACCACGTAAAAAGGGTAATCAATGACCATTTGACG
This sequence comes from Enterobacter cloacae complex sp. P38RS, assembly GCF_014930775.1. Lineage (NCBI taxonomy): Bacteria > Pseudomonadati > Pseudomonadota > Gammaproteobacteria > Enterobacterales > Enterobacteriaceae > Enterobacter > Enterobacter cloacae complex sp. P38RS. Next base: position 106,160 of record NZ_JADBRS010000007.1, on the reverse strand, counting down.
GTAATGCTCGGGCATAAGATCCGGCGTCCAGCGTGCAATCACGTCAGCGTCGTAGCTGGTTTTGCAGCCGTGACGAATCGCCTGATTGCGTATATTCCAGAGTATTTCGGCTTCCTGTGGATGAGCAGTTCGTAACGTCATATCACCTCTTCGATATTTCGCCATGAAAGAGACGTTGCCCAGTTTTGGTAGTGAATAACCACAGCACGCCTCACCAGAATGTGATAGAGATGAAAATACCAGAACGCAAACAAAAACATAACGCTTAAATAAGGAGATCCGCAGATGACAATACCGACCCTCACGACAGAACGTCTCCTGCTGAAACCGCTGGTCGCCGAAGATGCGGTTCAGATTCAAAAGCTGTATCCGCGCTGGGAGATTGTCCGCTATTTGGTCTCTTCCGTGCCCTGGCCCTACCCGGATAATGGCGCGGAAAACTATGTGAATAACGTCGCGCTGCCGGATATGGCAAAAGGGATAGCCTGGATCTGGAGCATCCGCCGTCGTGAGGTGCCGGATGCGTTGATGGGGATTATCTGTCTGTACGATGTTGATGATAATAACCGCGGATTCTGGCTGGCGCCGGAGTTTCAGGGACAGGGATATATGCGTGAGGCCAGCATTGCCGCGACGGATTACTGGTTTAATACGCTCAACAAACCCGTTTTGCGGGCGCCGAAGGCCGCCGCGAACAGCCGCTCCCGTCGTATTTCAGACAGCAGCGGCATGCGGCTCATCAGAACAGAAAAGAAAGCCTACGTCAGCGGGATATTGGACTCCGAACTGTGGGAGATCACCCGCGACGAGTGGAACGCCCATCAGGTCAGCTGATAGTGCTTATCCGGCATCAGCCTTTCCGGAATGTTCTCTTCATCGTTCATCTGCAGCAGATCGCGTTCCATCATGTTGCAGATGGCGTCCAGCGGAAGGTCGTTATCTTCTGTGCCAAACGGGTCTTCCAGCTCTTCCGCCAGGGTGTCCAGCGAGATAAAGGTGTATGAGATCAGCGCCGAGACAAACGGCGTCATGTAGTGCAGATCCACAACCAGCGCGAACGGCAGCATGATGCAGAACAGATACACCGTGCGGTGCAAAATCAGCGTATAGGCAAACGGCACTGGCGTTGTCGCAATCCGTTCACAGCCGGAAAGGACGATGGACATATCGTTCAGGCGGTTGTTAAGGCTGTGGAACAGGATGTCCGAAAGCTGCCCGTTACGTCGCCGCACGGCCAGCCACTCCCCCATGACCAGCAAAATACGGTTCGCCGGCGAGTTGGCGCCCATTACCTGAGCTAAAACGTCCGGGGCAAGATAGCGAGAGAGCTGGTCAGCGTTCATTTCCCGGCGCAGGGTCATGCGCAGGCAGTTGGCAAAGGCGATCTGCAGGCGGACAAATTCTCCCAGGTGCTTATCGTCCAGCAAGGTGTTTTTTACCTCGCGAAACAACGAGCGTGCCGCTATCATCAGTTGCCCCCACAGTTGGCGAGCCTCAACGTAGCGTGAATAGCAGGCGTTGTTTCTGAAACCAAGAAAGATTGCGATCGCCACGCCGAGAATGCTAAATGGCGCCACGGTAAATTTTATGCCCAGCGAGGTATACCACGGCAGCATCAGGATAACGGCGATAGAAAGCAGGAAGTTGAGCAGCAGTCGGGTATAGATTTTGGGGAGTACCGAACCGTGCCAGACAAAAATCAGTTGTAGCCAGTGCTGTTTAGGACGAACAATCATAGTGAGTTTCAGGCAAGAAAAGAGCGTGGCTATTAAACGTGATCCCCATCACGGTTGCAAGCATGTTAACGGAACATTGCAATCTCTCACCTGAAGAATGAAAACCGCACGGTGCTGCATTTGATTTTAAAAAACAGGGTAAATAGTATGTTGTAACTAAAATAATGCCTGTTTAAACCCGGCCGAAGCCGGGTCACGTAATTAGCAAAGCGGCTTCACCGCTGCGCGCATGCCCTTCAGCAGAATGGCATCAAGATCCCGCGTCACCTGATCAACCAGACCGTCCACCTTCGTCAGGTCCTGCTCCCAGTGCGCTTCTACGCTCAGCACGGCGTGCACCAGTTCGCGGGTAGCGAGCTGATTATCGCGATGCTGCGCCCATAGCTGTTGATAACGTTCCAGCCAGAACGCATCATCCTGCACCGGATAGTTCTCTCCGTTACGCTCCGCGCGATAAAATGCGATCAGTGCCGCTAACGCAAACGTCAGACGCGCTGGCAGTTGACCTGAAGCCTTCTGCCCTGCCAGCAGCTGCGGAAGAATACGCGTGCGATACTTGGTCATGCCGTTGAGCGCGATGGAAAGCAGCTGGTGTCTGATGTAGGGATTTCGAAAACGCCCTGTTACCGCGCTGGCGAACGACTCCAGTTCATCGCGGGGCAAATCGAGAACCGGAATAATTTCCTCATAAATTGCTTTTTCGACGAAAGCGCATACGTCTTCATCATTCATCGCCTCGCCAACCGTATCCAGCCCGGCCTGATAGGCCACCGGTACCAGCGCCGTGTGCGCACCGTTTAGAATGGCGACTTTACGCTCTTTATAGGGCTTGATGTCGTCGACAATCAGCACGTTTAACGGGTACTTATCCAGGCGCAGTTCACCAGCCAGCGAGGCTGGCCCCTGAATGACAAACAGATAAAAGTGTTCAGCCGTGTCCAAGAACCCATCGTGATAACCCAGCTCGGCCTCAAGCGTGTCCACTTCATCGCGCGGGTAACCGGTTACGATACGGTCAACCAGCGTTGAGCAGAAGTGGTTTGCCTCGTTCAGCCACTGGATAAATGCGGCAGGCAGCGCCCACTCCTGGGCATAGCGCAACACAAGTTCACGCAATGCGTCACCGTTGTAGTCAATCAGTTCACACGGAATGATTACCCACCCCTTGTCAGGCGCGCCGTTAAAGTGGCTAAAGCGCTCAAACAGCAGGCGCGTTAGCTTCGCCGGGTAGCTGACGGCAGGCGCATCGTCGAACTTATCACCCGCGTGATAGCTGATTCCGGCTTCGGTGGTGTTCGAGAAAACAAAGCGCATATCCGGACTGTGTGCCAGTTTCAGAAAGGCGTCGTAATCGTCGTAGACACTGATTTCACGGTTAACAGAGCGGATAAGTCGGGCTTCACTCACCTCTTCGTCCTGCTCATTCAGGCCACGAATGATGGTGGTGTACAACCCATCCTGCGTGTTCAGCGACGGCGGGAAGTCGCTCTGAATAGGACGAACGATAACCACACCGGCGTTGAGATCGGTATGTTCATTCAAAAGGTCAATTTGCCAGTCGACAAACGCACGCAGGAAATTGCCTTCGCCAAACTGAATAATGCGTTCGGGATACTGCGCACCGGGAAAATCACGACGGTTGAGCGTGTTCACAAGAGGGTTCCTTTTATGATTAGTCATACAGCCTGATAAGATTGGTACGATAACTTATCAAAACTTTACGACCAGAAACCCTGTTTCGATCAATCCCCGGCGTGGTTGTGAAAAAATTATAAGAATTTATAGAACACCGACGTGGCCGTCATAGCGCCGTCAGGCATCAGGGCGTAGCGCGGGATCTCACCGACCTTTTGCCAGCCGGCACGCTGGTAGAAGGTTTCGGCGCCGCTGCCGGTGGAGGTATCGAGCACCAGAACCGAAATGTTTCTGGCCCAGGCCTCAGCTTCCAGCGCTTCCATCAGCGCCATTGCGGCCCCTTTTCGACGCGCTTTTTCATGAACCAGCAGCTTTGCCACGTCCGCACGGTGCGGCTGGTTTTCCGGCTGGTCGGTAATCAGTTGCACCGTGCCGATGACACCCTCCTGCGGATCAATACTGGCCAGCACCACGCGCTCGTTGCGCCCTACGCTGTCAGCTATGCCGAGCCAGAATGAACGGGCCTTCTCCAGGTTAAAGGGCAGCATAAAGCTGACGGATGCGCCGCCGTTTACGCAGTTTTCGAGGATCCCGGCCAGCGCATCAAGATAGGTGAGAATGTCGTCGCGGGTGAGGTTTTTGATTTGCAGTGAGGTATTCATTTTTTTGTCCTTAGGATGAATACCCTCACTTTGCATTTAACATTTCATTAACGCAAACGGAACGGTCATACGCTTTTGTTATGTCATCTGGCCCGCTGCCGCTGCTGCTTCATGGCATACATTTTTTCATCGGCATCTTTGAGCCACTGCTGCAGGTCGTTGCCGTTGTGATCGAATTCGCTCAGCCCCCAGGAGAACAGAAGCGACCACGGATGTAGCTTGCGTGCATTGTAGTTTTCGACCTGCTCGGCGAGATACTGCATGGCAATCCACGCGCCCTTCTCATCCGTATCAGCAAACAGCACGGCAAACTCATCGCCACCAAAACGAACCAGCATATCCGCTTCGCGGAAAGAGGCGCGCATCAGCTGCGCCATGGTCTTTAACGCCTTATCTCCCTCTTCGTGCCCGTAGCGATCGTTAATCTCCTTGAAACGATCCAGATCCAGCCAGCCGAGCGTTAACGGCTCGGCCCGGCGTCGGGCGATGGAGAGCGTGAACCGCACGAGCTGGTTAAAGCCCCGTCGGTTGAATAATCCGGTCAATTCATCCGTGGTCGCCGCGCTGATTGCCGCAAACTCATCTTCAGCCAGCGCGCCCAAATCCCCCAGCACGGCGAGATCGGTCGCTGAGAACTCCCGCGGTGCGTAGTCAATCAGGCAAAGCGAGCCAACGCTTGCACCGTTGCGTAAGCGAAGCGGAAAGCCTGCGTAAAACCGCACGCGAGGTTCGCCGGCCACCAGCGGGTTATCCGCAAAACGATCGTCCTGAAGCATATCCCCGACGATCAGCGGTGCTTCGGTGAGGATGGTATGGCCACAAAAAGAGATGTTGCGCGGAACGGAGTCGGGGGCCTGCCCATCCGCCGACTTAACGATCAGCGTATGCTCATCAATAAGGTTGACCATGGCCAGCGGTACCTGGAAAAAGCGTTTTGCCAGACGCGTTAAGCGGTCAAACGCCGGGGAACTGTCAATCTCAAGCAGACCCGATTCGCGCAGCGCGTTAAGTCTGTCAATTTCATTTTCAGGTGTTGCAGGTGCTTTCATAATGTCTCCTGACGTAAAGCGTTACTCAAAGCGTAGCTTAAACCGAGACATTGTCAGCGTTCGACGTCCTGTTAAGCCGCTATCCATTTCACGTCAATGCGTTATGACGATTTGCTCGTCCGCCAGCCGGGTACGAGGCTGCAGGCGGTAAGCGCAGAACGCATTAAATATCATTTTTGGGCGTTCATCTGTATCACCAGCCAGCGGTGGATCACGCTGACGATATAATGTTGCTGCTGCGCGCTCAGCTGCACGCCCTGGGGAATGTTATGCCATTTTGCCAGACAGCCCCGGCAGCAGGTCGCGGTGGCATGCTGGGCGATAAACACCGGGTGGCCACGCATGGGCGTCTGCTTGCCGTCGTTTACGGGTTGCGCGGGTGCAAGGCGTTTAGCGACAAAATCGGCGGCATGCTGGTCAATGGTTTCGGGGCCTTTGTCCCAGCAGTACTGTCGTTCCTTATTGCCTAAGCGGAAGCGCGAGCGAAACGTCGATCGCGCCAGGCGGGAAAAGAGGCGATCCAGGTCAGACATCAGTATACAGAACGTCCCAGGCGCTGGGTCAGCTTCTCCAGAACCGCCACGCCGGCAAGTGAATTTCCCGTTTCATCCAGCTCCGGGCTCCAGACGGCAATCGCCATTTCATGCGGCACAATCGCCACCACCCCGCCGCCAACGCCCGATTTGGCCGGAAGGCCAACCCGCCAGGCAAACTCTCCGGCGTTCTGATACATGCCGCTGGTAGCCATCAGGGCGTTAACCTGACGCGCCTGAAGCGGGGAAACCACCTCCTGATCGAGATGCGGCGCGTGCCCCTGGTGCGCAAGGAACAGAAACGTCTGGGCCAGCTCAACGCAGTTCATCTTCAGGGCGCAGTAATGGAAGTAGTTTTGCAGCACGGTCGCCACGTCATTGTGGAAATTGCCGAAGGATTTCATCAGCCAGGCGATAGCCGCGTTGCGGGCCGAGTGTTCAAACTCCGAGCGCGCCACCACTGAATCATAGGCAATGTCGTCCACGCCAGAAAGCTGACGAACAATCTCAAGCATTCGCTGACGCGGTGCGCTGAGGCGGCTTTGCAGCATATCGCAGACCACCAGCGCCCCGGCGTTGATAAAGGGGTTACGCGGTTTACCCTGCTCGATTTCGAGCTGAAGCAGTGAGTTAAAGGGCTGGCCGGACGGATCTTTTCCCACGCGCTGCCAGATCTCTTCTTCCTCATACTGGCGCATCGCCGCGACCAGACTCAGCACTTTAGAAATAGACTGAATTGAAAAGCGTTCAGTGGCATCGCCTGCCTGATATCGCTGTCCGTCTATGGTACAGATAGCGATGCCCAGCTTATTCCCGCTCACCGAGGCAAGGGCCGGAATGTAGTCGGCCACCTTCCCCTTTCCCAATAACGGACGAACCTGCGCCAGAATCTCGTCCAGCATCTCATTATGGATGACCGCAGCCACTCTTTGCTCCTTGCCCTCAGGCTAAAACGGGCTGCGAGTATAACAGAGGCTAATGTATTGCGTCAGGCGCTAAGACGAAAACGCGAAACGGCCTGCAATAAAAGATCGGACTGCTTTTGCAGACGTTCAGAGGCCTCCGAGGCGTCAGAAACCAGCAGATCCGTCTGGCGCGAGACCTGATTCAGCGCCTGAAGCTGGCGCGTCATCTGGTGAATACTTTCTCCCTGACTGAGCGTGGCGGTCGAGATTTCATTCAGCAAACTGCTTAAATTGCCCACCAGACCGGTGACCTGCTGCAGGTTCTCTTCCATCAGATTCACGGCGCGGGAGCCGTCTTCAATGCCCTGCACGGAGCGGTTGATCAACTCCTGAATGGTCTGCGTCGAGTGGCTGCTCTTTCGCGCCAGGAGCCCGACTTCCCGGGCGACGACGGCAAACCCGCGCCCCTGGTTTCCGGCATGGGCGGCCTCAATGGCGGCGTTGAGCGCCAGAATGTTAGTCTGAAACGCCACGCTGTCGATCATCGCCACGATCCCGCGCATCTCTGACGATCGCTCGACGATCGCCTGCATGGAGGCATTCACGGTCGACATCATCTGGTCGCCTCCTACGGCAGCCTGACGCGCTTCATCCGCGCGCGAGCTGGCGAGGCGGGCATAGCCGGTATTCCCTTCCACGTGGGTTTCCAGCGCCGCGATATGCGCTGTGACCTCCTCCAGCTCCTTTGCCTGACGCGCCGACTGCTGGTACAGCTTCTGGTTTCCCTCCGCGAGGGAGCCAATGTTCTCCACCATCGTGGCTGTGGCGTGGCTGACCTGCGTCACCAGCTGCTGCAAGCCGCGCTGCATGGTGGCAACGCTGTCGCTAAGCTGCCCCGTCTCCCGGTTAAAGCGCATCACGTTTGGCGGCGTGCCGGAGAGATCTCCAGCGGCCAGCCGGTTAATATGTGCAATAAGCCGACGCAACGGCGTAATCACCCACCTGGACATGCCGAACCAGACGGCTGCGGCGATGGCGAGTAGCAGAACCGGCGCCAGCAGGAACAACGTTTGCAGACCGGAGAGCTGCGCCATTAAAGCCTGACGCCCCTGCAGGGCCTGCTTCTCGCTGGCCTGCTGATAGCGCGCGTAGTTGTCGTTAAAGTCGGTCTGAAACGCCTGTGCCGGCACGGCAAAAAAGGCATCAATCGAGTTGGTTCTGACAAGCGCTTCCGATTGCTCCTTAATGGCATCGTAGAAAAGCTGGTAGCTGTTAATCAGCGCCTCATCTTTTGGCGGGCTGAGCGCCAGCCAGGCCTTCCATGCCTGCTGAGAAACCGCCAGCGACTTTTGTGCGTCGTCCATCAGGCTGTGCCAGCTTCCTTCCGAGCCGGTTTCTTTATCCTGCATAAACCAGACGCCGGAGCGGTTGAGCAGATCGCTCGCCGCCAGCAGAGAGACGCGCGCCAGATCCAGCTTGCTCTGCTGCTGATACGCCAGCAGGTTTTGTCGTTCATTGCGCTGAGCTTCCTTCAGGGAGGCGTTCAGCAGAAAGGATGAGGAGAGCTGCAGCGCGGAGAAAAGGCCAATAATACAAAAGATGCCCGTCAGCAGGCCAAACTGGCGAGGGATAAGACGCTGCGCAATACGGCGAAAAATTTGCGTTAGGTTCATAATTTTCTTCAGTAACAAGACGTTAGACGCGTGCGAGTCTACGAAACGAAAATGACAGAACCATTGCAGATAAATGACAACGGCCCTCGTGATGAGGGCCGAATAAATTACACGCGATCCTTCCACACCGTCTGCACATTACAGAATTCGTGCAAACCAAAATGGGAAAGTTCGCGGCCAAAGCCACTTTTCTTCACGCCACCAAAGGCCACGCGCGCGTCGCTGGCGCTGTATCCGTTGATAAACACCCCACCGCACTCCAGCTCGCGAGAGAATTTATCCGCAAGCGCTGCGTCGGCGGTGAAGACCGTGGCAGACAGGCCAAAGTCGCTGTCATTGGCAAGCGTCAGGGCGTGCGCCGCGTCTTTCGCAACCGTAATGGCCGCGACCGGACCAAACAGCTCCTGGCGGAAGGCCGTCATCGATGGGGTGACGTTCGCCAGCACGGTTGGCGCGTAATAATTCCCCTCACCGCTGATTTTCTCTCCCCCCAGAAGCAGCGTTGCCCCTTCTGCCAGGCTCGCCTGCACCTGCTGATGCAGTTCATCGCGCAGATCATAGCGCGCCATCGGGCCAAGGTAGTTCTCTTCTTCATCCGGCGCGCCCATCTTTAACGCGGCGACGGCGTCAACGAAGCGTCGGGTAAAGGTGTCTGCGATACCCTCTTCCACAATGAACCGTTTGGCCGCCGCGCACACCTGCCCGGTATTCTGGTAGCGCCCTGCTACCGCCGCCTTCACGGCAAGATCCAGGTCGGCATCGTTGAGAACGATGAACGGGTCAGAACCCCCCAGCTCAAGAACGCATTTTTTCAGCGCCGCCCCCGCCTGCGCGCCAATGGCTGCCCCGGCGCGCACGCTGCCGGTGACGGTTACCGCCGCAATGCGACGATCGTTAATCGCCTGGCTTAAGCCGTCATTGGTGGCGTTCACCCAGCCGAATACCCCTTCAGGGAAGCCGGCGTCCGCAAAAATCTGCGCGATAAGTTCCGCCGAGCCGAGCACGTTGGGCGCGTGTTTGAGCAGATAGCTGTTACCTGCCAGCAGGATCGGCACCGCGCCGCGCAGCACCTGCCAAAGCGGGAAGTTCCACGGCATCACCGCCAGAATTGGCCCCAGCGGACGATACTCGATGACCGCGTTGTTATTCTCGACCTGCGTGGGTTCAGCATTCAGCATCGCCGGGCCATGTTCGGCATACCAGTCGCAAAGGCCCGCTGATTTCGCCACTTCCGCCCGCGCCTGCTGAATGGGTTTTCCCATCTCGCGGGACATCATCCGGGCCATCTCTTCCGCGCGACCGCGCAGCGCGGTGCCGAGATCGCGCAGCTTCTGCGCCCGGTGGGCTACGCTTTCGCACCGCCAGTGACGAAAGCCCGCATCAGCCAGCGCGATGGCACGTTCAACCTCTTCCTGCGTCGCCCACTGATACGAGGCGAGCGTTTCGCCCGTTGCAGGGTTAACGGACAGAGCATGTGTAGCAGATGAATATTTCATGATGTTCTCCACGCATTTCGGTTGATTAAGTGTGGCTCACTCTGCTATTTCTTAAAAATGAATAATACTGACCACCTTATTCACGAAACGAGAATGCTATGGACTTAACCCAGCTTGAAATGTTTAACGCCGTCGCGCTGACGGGCAGCATCACCCAGGCGGCGCAGAAGGTGCATCGCGTTCCTTCGAATCTGACGACCCGCATCCGCCAGCTGGAGGCCGATCTTGGCGTGGAGCTGTTTATTCGTGAGAACCAGCGTTTACGCTTATCTCCCGCCGGTCATAACTTCCTGCGCTACAGCAGGCAGATCCTGGCGCTGGTGGATGAAGCGCGCATGGTCGTCGCGGGCGATGAGCCGCAGGGGCTGTTTGCCCTCGGCGCGCTGGAGAGCACCGCCGCCGTGCGCATCCCTGAGACGCTGGCGCAGTTTAACCAGCGCTATCCGCGCATCCAGTTTGCCCTTTCTACCGGGCCGTCCGGGACGATGATTGATGGCGTACTGGAGGGAACCCTGAGCGCCGCCTTTGTCGACGGGCCGCTGTCGCACCCGGAGCTGGAGGGGATGCCGGTCTACCGGGAAGAGATGATGCTGGTCACCCCTGCCGGGCAGACAGAGGTAACGCGCGCTGCGCAGGTGAGCGGCAGTGATGTTTATGCCTTTCGCGCAAACTGCTCGTATCGCCGACACCTGGAGAGCTGGTTTCATGCAGACAGAGCCGCGCCGGGACGCATTCATGAGATGGAGTCCTATCACGGCATGCTCGCCTGCGTCATCGCGGGCGCGGGCATCGCGCTGATGCCGCGCTCAATGCTGGAAAGTATGCCGGGCCACCATCAGGTTGAAGCCTGGCCGCTGGCGGAAAACTGGCGCTGGCTCACTACCTGGCTGGTGTGGCGACGCGGGGCGATGACCCGCCAGCTGGAAGCGTTTATAGCGCTGCTAAACGAACGTCTTCAACCAGCGCCTTCTCCATAAACAGGCTGAGCGGATCGTCCACATACGGGGCAAACGCCGGACGCCGATCGTAGCCGCTTCGTTCATAAAGACGAATCGCGGCATGCTGTTTGATGCCCGTTTCCAGCCGTACGGTATGGCAGTGACGGCTCAGGGCCTCATCTTCCAGCGCGGCCAGCAGCTTCTCAGCCAGATGTTGCCCGCGATGGGTCGGCTCGATATAAACCCGCTTCATCTCCCCCGTTCCGTCGCCGTTAAGCACGATAGCTCCACAGCCAACGGCCTGAAGCTGCGGATCGCGGACGATCATCAGGATAAGGGATGCCGCGGGCAGTTCTGAAAGATCGAGCAGATGGTTGCTTTCGGCGGGATAGAGTTCGCTCTGATAACGGTCGAGGGCCGCAATCAGCATAAGAATGTCCGGGTGACGTGCAGATTCAGAGGTAATGGAATACATGGCAGGCTCCTTGCTTTATTTGTGAAACTCAATGTCAACATAGCGCAGGCCTGCCAGGCTGCTTCATAGTATTAACTTATCGCGCAGCCGCTAGCGTAAAAAGATCCGCCCTTTCAGGTACAGGGTGGCCTGGCCGGCAATGAGTACGCGGTCGCCCTTCAGCTCGCAGCTAAGATCCCCGCCGCGGTACGACACCTGGCGGGCGTTGAGCGACGTCTTACCCAGCCTTTCACTCCAGTAAGGGATCAGCATGCTGTGCGTGGACCCGGTAACCGGATCTTCCGGCACCCCTTCGCCCGGGCAGAAAAAGCGGCTGACGAAGTCATATTCCCCTTCGCCCGGCGCGGTTACGCAGACCATTTTGCCCAGCGGAACCATCGCGCCAATATCCGGCATTAATGCCTCCACCTGCTGCTGGCTCTCCAGCACCACGAGGTAGTCTCGCCCGACGCGCACCTCTTTTGCCGCCGGGATGCCCAGCGCGCTAAACAGTGCAGGCGGTGGGTTATCGACGACCTCCGTGGACCATGCGGGGAAATTCAGCGTCAGCCAGTCGCCGCTGCGTTTGACCGTCAGCTCCCCTACGAAGCGCGTGGTAAAGTGGATTTCCGTATGCGGATAGTCCAGATACTCAAAAATGACGTGTGATGCCGCGAGGGTCGCATGGCCGCAGAGGTTAATTTCATGCAGCGTGGTGAACCAGCGCAGTTCAAATCCGCCGTCGGTTCGCACAAAAAACGCGGTCTCCGACTGGTTATGCTGCTGTGCCATTTTGAGAAGCGTCTCGTCCGGCAGCCACTCTTCCAGAGGACATACCGCTGCCGCGTTGCCGCCAAAGGTTTTGTCGCTGAAGGCATCCACCAGATAAAAATCAATTTCCCGCATTGTCTCTTCCTCTTTTGTTATCAGTTTTAGCGCAGATACACAGTGCCTTTCAGGTAGCACGACGCCTGACCGCTCATCAATACGCGCTCCCCTTTCAGCTCGCAGCGCACATCCCCGCCGCGCGCCGAAACCTGACGGGCAAACATTGCAGTTTTCCCCAGCTTTTCGCTCCAGTAGGGGATCAGCATCGTGTGCGCGGATCCGGTCACCGGATCTTCCGGAACGGCAACGCCCGGTGAGAAGAATCGGCTGACAAAGTCATATTCCCCTTCACCCGGTGCCGTCACGCTCACTTTATGCTCGCCCGGCGTCATCGCCGAAAAGCGCGGCGCAAGTGCTTCAACCTGCCGGGGATTTTCCAGCACAATCACCCAGGCGCGGCCTTTACGGGCTGCAACGTAATGGCGGATACCGAGCGCCGCGAGCATCTCCGGCGGCGGCGTCTCTTCACGGGTCGGGCACGCCGGGAAGTCCAGCGTCATCCACTCTCCCTCCCGGCTGACCGTCAGTCGGCCAGAGGCGGTATCAAAGTGGATCCGCGAGTCGGGGTAATCGAGTTCATTAAACAGAACGTACGCGGCGGCCAGGGTGGCGTGACCGCAGAGATTGACTTCAGTGAGCGTGGTAAACCAGCGTAGCTCAATGCCGCCCTTAGTGCAGACGAAAAATGCGGTTTCCGACTGATTATGCTGCTGCGCCATTTTCAGTAACGTTTCATCCGGCAGCCATTCGTTCAGCGGGCAAACCGCTGCCGGATTGCCGCCGAACGAGGTATTGCTGAACGCATCTACCAGATAAAAATCAATCTCCTGCATTGTCTTACCGCCTGTCTTTGCTGTGTTGTACTTTTATATTCAATGAAAACAACGCCCCCGGCTACCGCTTTCATAAGGTAAATATTGAGATCTGCGTCACATAATGGTTGAGTTTTCGCCGTATGACGTTTTAAGATCGCCTTCTCATCTTTCCAGCAACGAATCTCCGACATCCCTATGACAACGAACACAGTTTCCCGCAGGGTCGCGTGGCTACGCGTGGTCACGCTGGCCATTGCCGCATTTATTTTTAACACCACAGAATTTGTTCCGGTTGGGCTGTTGTCTGACATAGCAGAAAGCTTCCAGATGGAAACGGCGCAGGTGGGGATTATGTTAACTATCTACGCCTGGGTGGTGGCGCTGATGTCTTTGCCGTTTATGTTGCTGACCAGCCAGATGGAGCGGCGCAGGCTGTTGATCGGCCTGTTTGCCCTGTTCATTGCCAGCCATGTCCTGTCGTTTATGGCGTGGAATTTTACGGTGCTGGTCATTAGCCGCATCGGCATTGCCTTTGCCCACGCGGTGTTCTGGTCGATCACCGCGTCGCTGGCTATTCGGCTCGCGCCGGCGGGTAAACGCGCCCAGGCCTTGAGCCTGATTGCCACCGGTACCGCGCTGGCGATGGTGCTGGGGCTGCCCATTGGCCGCATCGTGGGACAGTACTTCGGCTGGCGTACCACCTTCTTTGCCATCGGCATGGGCGCGCTGGTGACGCTGGTGTGTCTGATTAAGCTGCTGCCCGCGCTGCCAAGCGAACACTCCGGCTCGCTGAAAAGCCTGCCGCTGCTGATGCGTCGCCCGGCGCTGCTGAGTATCTACCTGCTTACCGTTATCGTGGTCACCGCGCACTACACGGCGTACAGCTACATTGAACCGTTTGTGCAGGTGGTCGCGGGCTTTAGCGCAAACTTTGCCACCCTCTTACTGCTCATTCTCGGCGGCGCGGGCATTATTGGCAGCGTGCTGTTTGGTAAACTGGGTAACCAGCATGCCTCCTTGCTGGTGAGCAGCGCCATCGGCCTGCTTCTGGCGTGCCTGGTGCTGCTGCTGCCTGCGTCAGGCAGCGAAAGCCAGCTGGCGATCCTGAGCCTGTTCTGGGGCGTGGCGATCATGATTATTGGTCTCGGCATGCAGGTGAAAGTCCTGGCCCTGGCACCGGATGCCACGGACGTGGCGATGTCGCTGTTCTCGGGGATATTCAATCTGGGGATTGGCGCGGGGGCGCTGGTGGGCAATCAGATTAGCCTGCACGTATCGATGTCGGCGATTGGCTATCTGGGGGCGATTCCGGCGCTCGTCGCGCTCGTCTGGTCGGTACTCATCTTCCGCAAGTGGCCGGTGGCGCTGGAGGAACAGGGGCAGCACGGGTGAGGTGCGTTTGTGCCGGGCAAGGCGTAGCCGCCACCCGGCAATGACATCAGTGGTAGGTCTTAATAATCTCCAGCACGCCGTTAATAATAAACTGCACGCCCATACAGACCAGTAAGAAGCCCATCAGACGGGAAATCGCCTCGATACCGCCCTTGCCCACCCAGCGCATGATCGCACCGGAACTGCGCAGAGACGCCCACACGATAACCCCAATAAGCGCAAAAATTAGCGGTGGCGCAACGGTGAGTACCCAGTCCGGGAAGGTAGAGCTGTCGCGCACCGTCGATGCAGAACTGATGATCATCGCGATGGTACCCGGCCCGGCCGTACTCGGCATGGCCAGCGGTACAAAAGCAATATTCGCGCTCGGTTCGGACTCCAGCTCTTCAGATTTGCTGGTTGCCTCCGGAGACTCGTGCGCTTTCTGCGCCGGGAACAGCATGCGGAAGCCGATAAAGGCCACAATCAGCCCGCCCGCTATACGCAGCCCGGGAATTGAAATCCCGAAGGTGTTCATCACCAGCTGCCCGGCGTAGTAGGCCACCATCATAATGGCAAACACATACACCGAAGCCATCATCGACTGATGGTTGCGCTCGGCGCTGTTCATATTCCCTGCCAGCCCCAGGAACAGCGCCACCGTCGTTAACGGGTTAGCTAACGGCAGCAGTACCACCAGCCCGAGACCAATTGCTTTAATCAAATCCAACATAGTGCGTCGTTGTCCTTATCCATATTTAACATCGCGATTATAGGGTGAAAGTGTGACGTTCAGCCATCGGCGCAACGTAACGATAGTTTTCCTTTGGGAACGATACCCGTTTGTTATCTTCCTGATTTGAAAGGTTGCAAAAATCGTTCATGAAACGTTTTAGCAATTCGTGGCATCGGCTGATTCATTCAGTTGACTTATACTTGCCTGAGCAATAATATCTGCCGTGATTAAACTACTTGCCAGGGCAACCATTGTGAAAAGCACCAGTGATATCTTTAACGACGTTGTTCCGCTGGGTCGTCTTATTCATATGGTTAACCAGAAAAAAGATCGCCTGCTCAATGACTACCTGTCACCGCTGGATATCACCGCAACACAGTTCAAAGTGCTGTGTTCCATTCGCTGCGAAGTGTGTATCACGCCGGTTGAGCTGAAAAAGGTGCTCTCTGTCGATCTGGGTGCGTTAACCCGCATGCTCGATCGTCTCGTCTGCAAAGGATGGGTAGAACGAAGCCCTAACCCGAATGACAAACGCGGCGTACTGGTCAGGCTCACCAGCGATGGTGCGGCTATGTGCGAGCAATGTCATCAATTAGTAGGACAAACACTGCATCAGGAACTAACAAAAAACTTAACGGCAGATGAAGTGGCTACCCTTGAGCTTTTGCTGAAGAAAATACTGCCGTAAACAGAAAAAGAGGTATGACGATGTCCAGACGCAATACTGACGCTATCACTATTCATAGCATTTTGGACTGGATCGAAGATAACCTGGAATCGCCGCTCTCCCTTGAAAAAGTGTCTGAGCGTTCAGGTTACTCCAAATGGCACCTGCAACGGATGTTCAAAAAAGAGACCGGTCATTCATTAGGTCAATATATTCGCAGCCGCAAGCTGACGGAAATTGCCCAGAAACTGAAAGAAAGCAATGAACCGATCCTTTATCTGGCGGAGCGTTACGGATTTGAATCACAGCAAACCCTCACGCGTACGTTCAAGAACTATTTTGACGTGCCGCCTCATAAGTACCGAATCACCAGCGTGCCGGGTGAATCCCGTTATCTGTATCCGTTAAAACACTGTAGTTAATCATCGCCTGTAAAAGACGTAACCGAGGAAAAAATGAAAGTTACCGCCTCCGCCGCCCTCGCCTTGCTGGTGCTGTTTTCCAGCCAGACCTTCGCGGAGCAAACCCCAGGTGCAACGCAGCAAAATAATCATGACACGATGATTTTGCCGTCAGCACATGACCAGTCGCCTTATGATTTCAACCACATGGGTGCTGGTAGCGACAAATCCGACGAATTAGGCGTGCCTTATTATAATCAGCACGGCCTCTGATTCGTTTTTGCCCCGCAGCCGCGGGGCTTTTTTACGCCCTATCCCCTTACCCGCGCCGCCCGGCGAACCCGCAGGCCAAACACGTTGATGTATAGCCCGGCCATGATCAGCACGGCACCGAGCAGCTGCAGCGCGCTCAGCGTTTCATCCAGCAGTATCGCCGCACTGGCAAGCCCCACTACCGGAACCAGCAAAGACAGCGGCGCGACGCGCCAGGTCTCATAGCGCCCCAGCAGCGAACCCCAGATCCCGTAGCCCACGATGGTGGCGACAAACGCCAGATAGATAAGAGAAAAGATCGTGGTCAGATCGATCTCGACCAGGCTGTTCAGCATCACCTCCGGACCATCCAGAATAAACGACGCCACCAGAAACGGGATTATCGGGATCAATGCGCTCCAGACCACCAGAGACATCACCTGAGGCCTCGCCTCGTGCTGCATAATCAGCTTGTTGAAAATATTGCCGCACGCCCAGCTCAGCCCCGCCGCCAGCGTGAGCATAAACCCGAGCAGCGCCACATCCTGACCGTTCAGGCTGGCTTCAATCAGCACCAGCACGCCAAATACCGCCAGCGTTATCCCCGCCAGCTGCTTGCCCTGCAGACGTTCGCCAAACACAAATGCGCCGAGAATAATGGTAAAGAACGCCTGCGCCTGTAACACCAGCGAGGCCAGACCGGCCGGCATGCCGAACTTGATGGCGCAGAAGAGAAACGCGAACTGGCCAAAGCTGATGGTCAGACCGTAGCCCAGCAGCAGTTTTAACGGGATTTTCGGACGGGCGACGAAAAAGAGCGCCGGGAACGCCACCAGCATAAAACGCAAACCGGCCAGCATCAGCGGGGGCATGTTGTGCAATCCCAGCTTAATGACCACAAAATTGAGTCCCCATACCACGACCACCAGCAACGCCAGCAGTCCGTCTTTACGCGTCATATCCTGCCCCTGAATTATTAATAATTTGTTAACACTTCAAGGTAACAGAAAAAAGTGTGCCGCGAGAAGATCATTATTTCTGGCAGGCAGCTGAAGCACTTAGGGATAAATCGGGTGCTATACAAGCCCCTTATGTCATGGTAATCCTGTTAACACTCGTCTAAAAAAAGCATAAGCAACCGTCGGGAAGGTATATGAAACCATCTCTCAGGCGCTCAACCGCAGCGCTGCTGGCATCGTCATTGTTATTAACCATCGGTCGGGGGGCAACGCTGCCGTTCATGACCATTTATCTCACGCGCGTGTTTAATATGAGCGTCGAGAATATTGGTTATGCCCTGACGATTGCGCTGACCGTTGGCGTGGTGTTCAGCCTGGGATTTGGCATTCTGGCCGATAAGTTTGATAAAAAACGCTATATGCTGATCGCGATCGTGGCTTTTATCGCCGGTTTTGTCGCGATTCCGCTGGTGGATAACGTCACCCTGGTAGTGCTGTTCTTTTCCCTTATTAACTGCGCCTATTCCGTCTTTTCGACGGTGCTGAAAGCCTGGTTCTCGGACGTGCTGACCTCCAGCCAGAAAGCGCGCGTCTTCTCGCTCAACTACAGCTTTCTGAACATTGGCTGGACGATTGGGCCGCCGATTGGCACCCTGCTGGTGATGTACAGCCTGCAGCTGCCGTTCTGGCTGGCGGCCTTCTGCGCCGCGCTGCCGCTCGGGTTTATTCATTTCTTCGTGCAAAAAAGCGTCGCGCTGGATACCGCCGAGGAGAAGATGCCCTGGCAGCCGTCGGTGCTGCTGAAAGATCGCGCCCTGTTCTGGTTCACCCTCTCCGGCCTGCTCGCGTCTTACGTGGGCGGATCGTTCGCCAGCTGCATTTCGCAATACGTACTGGCCGCCAATGCCGACAGCGATTTTGCCCAGAAGGTGGTCGCCGTGGTGCTGCCCGTTAACGCCGCCGTGGTGGTGACGCTGCAGTACGCGCTGGGGCGGAAGATCTCCGCCAGCAATATTCGGCCTTTAATGACCTCCGCAACGCTGTTTTTTATCCTGGGTCTGGGAGGCTTTATGCTCTCCGGGGAGAACCTGATTTACTGGGGCATCGCCGCCGCCATCTTTACGCTGGGTGAGATTATCTACGCACCGGGTGAATACATGCTGATCGACAACATCGCCCCGCCGGGGATGAAGGCGAGCTATTTTTCCGCGCAGGCGCTGGGCTGGCTCGGCGCGGCGGCAAACCCGATGATCACCGGCATTATCCTGACCAACCTGCCGCACTGGTCGCTGTTTGCAATCATGATGGTTGCCATCGTCGTTGCCTGGCTGATGATTTTGCGGGGAATGAGCGTGAAGGCGTGGAACGAATCCCCCAAAGCGGCGTAAAAAATAGTGGCCGGGTAAGGCGAAGCCGCCCCCCGGCAATAACGCATCAGTGGTGCAGCATCTCCTCCACCACCTGCTCTTTGTACATCTCGTTTGGATAATAGGTCGGCCAGTTGTCCATCTCTTTCAGCAGCGCCTCGTGGGAGGTATTGCCCATAAAAAGATGGAAGTGCGATGAGGCTTTCGGCCCGATGATGTGGTCGCTGAACTGCACGAACTTCGGCGCCTTGCTGTCGGCATCCTTACACTCAAACAGATAGCGAACGCCTTTTTTGCCCGATGCGTAGGTCAGAATTTTGTAGCCACTGTAGTCATACTGACAGCTGCTGACCGCCTTGCCTCTGTGGAATTCCATTACGTTATTTTCAATGCCGATGGCATCCACGTCCGTGGCATATCCCTTGCGGTAGTACGCTTTCACCTCGTCAAAGGTTTTGCTTTTATCCTTCTGCGCTTTCTGTTTGAAGACCGGATCCAGCGAACCGTCCAGCAGGAACGGATACACCGACTGCCAGGTGCCGTCCCAGTCGGACAGCGTTCTGTCCTTCACGTCTTTATCCTCAAACACGCCGTTCGCCGCCTTCTGTTCCGCTTCGGTCATCTGATGGCCGTGCGAGTGAGCGAACAGCTGGCCGCTGACCAGCAGCGCCCCCAGAGTCATGGCAAATTTTCCAATATGTGCAGCCAAAGTAACGCCCTCATTCCGTTTTATAAGAATGATGATGTTATAATATAACATTTCAAATCGCAACCAGGCCGCGAACGCCCTCCTGCTCCATATTTTCGCCCCTCCCGCGCTGAATGATAGTGCCGCGGGACATCAGGAGATAGCTGTCGGCCAGCTCGGCGGCAAAGTCGTAAAACTGCTCGACGAGCAGGATTGCCATATCGCCTCTGTTTGCGAGGGTGCGGATCACCTGGCCAATCTCTTTGATGACGGAAGGCTGTATGCCTTCCGTCGGTTCGTCCAGAATCAGCAGCTGCGGACGGCTCGCCAGCGCGCGACCAATCGCCAGCTGCTGCTGCTGCCCGCCGGAGAGATCGCCCCCGCGGCGGTGCTTCATCTCTTTGAGAACCGGAAACAGCTGCCAGATCTCGTCAGGAACCTGCTTTGCCTCGCGGGCGGAAAAACGCGACAGCCCAAGCAAAAGGTTCTCTTCCACGGTCAGGCGCGGGAAAATCTCGCGCCCCTGCGGGACATACGCCACGCCGGACTGCACCCGCTGGTGCGGCCTGCTGTGGGTGATCGTTTTACCCTGCCAGATGACCTCCCCGGTTTTCGCCGGGATCAGCCCCATCAGGCATTTCAGCAGCGTGGTTTTCCCGACGCCGTTGCGCCCCAGCAGACAGGTGACTTCACCGGGAGCGGCTTCGAAGCTCACGCCGCGCAGGATATGGCTGCCGCCGTAGTACTGATTCAGTTCGTTAACCTGTAACATCATCGCTCCTTAGCGGCCCAGATAGACCTCAATCACCTGCTCGTTGGCCTGCACCTCGCGAAGCGAGCCTTCCGCCAGCACGCGCCCCTGATGCAGCACCGTGACGTGGTCGGCAATCGTTTCAACAAAGCCCATGTCGTGCTCCACCACCATCAGCGAATGCTTGCCCGCCAGGGTTTTGAACAGCTCGGCGGTGTATTCCGTTTCCGCATCGGTCATCCCGGCGGCGGGTTCATCCAGCAGCAGCAGGTGCGGGTCCTGCACCAGCAGCATGCCGATCTCTAGGAACTGTTTCTGCCCGTGCGAAAGCAGCCCGGCGCGACGGCCCCGCTCGCTGCCAAGGCGCAGAAGAACCAGCATCTCGTCAATGCGGTCCCGCTGCTCGCCGCTGAGTTTTGCCCGCAGGCTCGCCCAGACGGATTTATCGGTTTTCATGGCGATCTCAAGGTTCTCCCACACCGTCAGCGCTTCAAAGACCGTGGGTTTCTGGAATTTTCGGCCAATCCCCTGACGGGCAATGGCCGCAGGCTCCAGCCCGGTCAGGTCGATGGACTGGTCGTAAATCGCTCTCCCGCTTTTGGGTCGGGTTTTGCCGGTGATCACGTCCATCAGCGTGGTTTTACCCGCCCCGTTGGGGCCAATCACGCAGCGCAACTCGCCCACGCCGATATTCAGGGAGAGATCGGTCAGCGCCTGGAAGCCGTCGAAACTGACGTTAATGGCCTCAAGCTGAAGCACCGGGTCAGTCTGGTCCCGGTAGCGATCGCCGGGCAACTGGCGGGTAAATAACTCTTCCGTTGGCTGCATTATTTCTCTCCCTTACGCAACAGACCGTAGACGCCGCGCGGCAGGAACAGCGTGACGGCGATAAAAATCAGCCCCAGAAACAGCTGCCAGTACTCCGGCATGGCAACGGTAAAGAAGCTTTTCGCCCCGTTCACCAGCGCCGCGCCAATCACCGGCCCCACCAGGGTGCCGCGCCCGCCCAGCGCCACCCAGATGGCGGCTTCTATCGAGTTGGTCGGCGACATTTCACCGGGGTTAATGATGCCCACCTGCGGAACGTACAGCGCCCCCGCCAGGCCGCACAGCACGGCGGAGAGCGTCCACACCAGTAGCTTGAACCCGCGCGGATCGTACCCGCAGAACGTCAGGCGGTTTTCCGCGTCGCGCACGGCGGTCAGGATGCGGCCAAACTTGCTCTTCGCCAGCGCAAATCCGGTGCCCAACGCCAGAAGCAGCAACAGCACCGTCGCCAGGAACAGCGCGATGCGGGTTGCCGTTTCCGTCACCGAAAACCCGAGCAGCGTGGTGAAGCCGGTAAAGCCGTTATTGCCGCCAAAGCCGGTTTCGTTGCGAAAGAACAGCAGCATGCCCGCGTAGGTCAGCGCCTGGGTCATAATCGAGAAGTAAACCCCTTTGATCTTCGAGCGGAAGGCAAACCAGCCAAACACCAGCGCCAGCAAACCCGGCACCATCACGATCAGCACCAGCGCCCAGGCAAAGTGCTGGGTGCCCCACCAGAACCACGGCAGCTCGCTCCAGGAGAGAAACGACATAAACGCGGGCAGGCCGTCGCCTGACGCCTGGCGCATCAGGTACATGCCCATCGCATAGCCGCCCAGGGCGAAGAAGATGCCGTGTCCAAGAGAGAGCATGCCGGCGTAGCCCCACACCAGATCCAGCGCCACCGCAACGATGGCATAGCAGAGGATCTTGCCGATGAGCGTCAGCATCCAGGTCGACAGCGCCAGCGGATGCGTGGCGGGCAGCAAGGCGAAAAACGGTAAAATCAGCAGACACGCCACCAGCAGGCTGCCTGCAATCTGTGTCGTGCGCGGCGCTTTACGCGCCAGCGTTAAGGTCAGCGGCTGGCTCATCAGTCAATCACCCTCCCTTTCAGCGCAAACAGCCCCTGAGGGCGCTTCTGGATAAACAGGACGATCGCCACCAGAATCACGATCTTGCCCAGCACCGCCCCCATCTGCGGCTCAAGGATTTTATTGAATATGCCCAGCCCGAACGCGGCAGCCACGCTGCCTGCGAGCTGGCCTACGCCACCGAGAACGACTACGAGAAACGAGTCGATGATGTACCCCTGACCAAGCTCCGGCCCGACGTTACCTAGCTGGGATAACGCCACGCCGCCTAACCCGGCGATCCCTGAGCCCAGCCCAAACGCCAGCATATCGACGCGCCCGGTCGGTACCCCGCAGCAGGCGGCCATGCTGCGGTTTTGCGTCACCGCGCGCACGTTCAGCCCAAGACGGGTTTTATTCAGAATCAGCCAGGTGAAGAACAGCACCAGCAGCACGAAGCCCAGCACCACAATGCGGTTCCACGGCAGGGTCAGGTTAGCAAAAATCTGCACCCCGCCGGAAAGCCATGCCGGGTTTGCCACCTCGAGGTTCTGGGCACCAAAGGTCATGCGCACCAGCTGGATGAGCATCAGGCTGATCCCCCAGGTCGCCAGCAGGGTTTCCAGCGGACGACCGTACAGGTGACGGATCACGGTGCGCTCCAGCACCATTCCAATGCCCGCCGTCAGGCAGAACGCTACCGGCAAGGCGATAACGGGATAGAGCGCCAGCCACTGAGGGGCAAGCCCGGCCATTGCCTGCTGCACCATCCACGTGGCGTACGCCCCCAGCATCAGCATCTCGCCGTGGGCCATGTTAATGACGCCCAGCAGACCGTAGGTGATCGCAAGCCCCAGCGCGGCCAGCAGCAACACCGACCCCAGAGAAAGCCCCATAAACGCCTGGCCCAGCAGATCGCCCCACATCAGGCGATGCGTAATCTGGCTAAGGCTCTCTTCTGCGGCCGCGCGCACGCCGGCATCCGGCTCGGTCTGCGCCTGGGTAAACGGAGTGAGTCTGGACTGTACCTCCGGATCGTCTGACTGGCCCAGCAGTTCGACGGCCCTGCGGCGCACCTCCGGCTGCGGGCTCGCCAGCTGGAGATTCGCTACCGCCAGCAGGAGCGCCTGCCGCGCCACAGCGTCCGCTTCATCCCCGGCGCGCTTTTCCAGAAAAGCGAGCATGTCGGGCTGAGCATCCCGCTGGAGCTGACGGGCTGCAGCCCGCCTTTCGGTGACACTGTCACTAACAAGCTGATGCGTGGCAATGGCCGTTGCAGCCAGCACGCGCAGCCGGTTTGTCAGGCGTACAGCTTTGGTTTGCCCTACTGCCGCACGCGCCTCACCGAGCGAAACCATTTCGCCATTACGCTTCGCAAAGGCGTGCTTTTGGCTGTCGGTATACAGGTTTTCCTTTTGCAGGGACTGAAGCAGCGGAAGCCTGGCGGCATCCGGCGCAGCGGCCCACTGCGTGAGGAGCTCCGCCTGCTGGCCGCGGCTGGCGGCAACAAAACGATCGGCATCCGATGCCTGCGCCATCCCTGGCAGCAGTCCGGAAAGCCATACAAGAGCGATGAACATGCGCATGGCGTTCATGACGTTTCTCCCTGAGGCAATGGCCTAGTTGCTGGCGGTTTTCATCGGCTGGTCGGGCTTTTTGTCATTCCCGGCAATGAACGGACTCCACGGCTGGGCGCGCACCGGCTGTTCCGTCTGCCAGACCACGTTGAACTGGCCGTTGCCTTCAATTTCACCGATCATGACCGGCTTATGCAGATGATGGTTGGTAGCATCCATGGTGAGCGTAAAGCCAGACGGCGCCTTAAATGACTGACCGGCCATCGCCGCGCGCACCTTATCCACGTCGGTGGTGCCCGCTTTTTCCACCGCCTGTGCCCACATATGGATCCCCACGTAAGTCGCTTCCATCGGGTCGTTGGTCACCACGGTATCGGCATTCGGCAGCTTGTACGCCTTCGCATAGGCTTTGTAATCCGCGACGAACGCCTGGTTGGTTGGATTATCCACGGACTCAAAGTAGTTCCACGCCGCCAGGTTACCCACCAGCGGTTTGGTGTCGATTCCGCGTAGCTCTTCTTCGCCGACGGAGAACGCCACCACCGGCACGTCGGTGGCCTTCAGCCCCTGGTTAGCCAGCTCTTTGTAGAACGGCACGTTGGAGTCGCCGTTGATGGTCGACACCACGGCGGTTTTGCCGCCGGCGGAGAATTTCTTGATGCTGGCGACGATGGTCTGGTAGTCGCTGTGACCAAACGGGGTGTAAACCTCTTCGATGTCCTTATCCTCCACCCCTTTCGAATGCAGGAACGCGCGCAGGATCTTGTTGGTGGTGCGCGGGTAAACGTAGTCGGTACCCAGCAGGAAGAAGCGCTTCGCCCCGCCGCCGTCCTCGCTCATCAGGTATTCCACCGCCGGGATGGCCTGCTGGTTCGGCGCCGCGCCGGTATAGAAGACGTTTGGCGACATCTCTTCGCCTTCATACTGCACCGGATAGAACAGCAGGCCGTTCAGCTCCTCAAACACCGGCAGCACGGATTTGCGCGAAACCGACGTCCAGCAGCCGAACACCACCGCCACTTTATCCTGGCTCAGCAGCTGGCGAGCCTTCTCGGCAAACAGCGGCCAGTTTGAGGCCGGATCCACCACCACCGGCTCCAGTTTCTTACCCAGCACGCCGCCTTTGGCATTGATCTCGTCGATGGTCATCAGGGCGACGTCCTTCAGCGGGGTTTCGGAGATGGCCATCGTGCCGGACAGAGAGTGCATGATCCCCACTTTGATGGTGTCGGCCGCCTGCACGCCAAAACTCATTCCCATCGCCACGACGGACGCGGATAACGCAAAGGCTTTTAATAAGGTACGACGCTGCATATTTTCACTCCTGAAAAAGAACGCTGTGCGAAAACGTCCGTTACGGCATGGACGCGGAAATAAAGGTGTCAGCGAAGCAGGAGCAAAAAGGATGCCAGAATGGAGGAAGCGTTATTGCAGGAGACAGACGGCAGGATGTAAAGAGAACGACTCAGAATGGCACAGCGCTGCACTTTTATAATGCAGCGCTGAGGAAGCGGTTTTACCAGACTTCGCTGGCGATCTGCGTCACCAGACGGACCTTATCCCACTGCTGGGACTCACTCAGGCTGTTGCCCTCTTCGGTGGAGGCAAAACCGCACTGCGGGCTGAGGCAGATTTGCTCTTTCGCCACGTATTTCGCCGCCTCTTCCAGACGGGCCTTCACGCCTTCCGGGTTCTCCAGCTCACCGTTTTTCGTGGTGATCAGGCCCAGCACCACCTGCTGCTTGCCCGGGCGAACGAAGCGCAGCGGCGCGAAATCCCCGCTGCGGTCGTTATCGTATTCCAGGAAGAATGCGTCAACGTTGACCGTCCCGAACAGCACTTCCGCCACCGGCTCGTAGCCGCCTTCGGAAATCCAGGTTGAACGGAAGTTACCGCGGCAGACGTGCAGCCCGATGGTCAGATCCTCCGGCTTGCCTTCCAGGGCATTGTTCAGTACGCGGGCATAGATTTGAGCCAACTCATCGGCATCGTCGCCGCGCTCGCGGATCTGACGGCGCTGGTCGTCCGAGCAGAGGTAGGCCCAGACGGTGTCGTCCAACTGCAGATAACGGCAGCCCGCGTCGTAGAATGCGCGTATCGCGTCGCGCCAGGTGGTTGCCAGATCGTCGAAATAGTCGTTCAGATCCGGGTACACCGTCGCGTCGATGTCTTTGCGCCCGCCGCGGAAATGGAGCACGCTTGGGCTGGGAATGGTCATCTTCGGCTCGGCATTGCCGCTGATGCTTTTCAGATAGCGGAAGTCTTCCAGCATCGGGTGGTCGCCAAAGCCCAGCTTGCCGGTCACGCGCACGCCGTGGGCTTTGGTTTGTACTCCGTTGAACTGAATCCCCTGCTGTGAATCGTAACGCTCAACCCCCTGAAGACCGTCGAAGAAATCGAAGTGCCACCAGGCACGGCGAAATTCACCGTCGGTCACCACATGCAGGCCGCACGCGCACTGCTGCTCGACGACGTGGCGAATAGCCTCGTCCTCCACCGCGCGAAGCTGTCCGGCATCAATCTCGCCGCTGGCGAATTTCAGGCGAGCCTGCTTGATGGCATCCGGGCGTAAAAAGCTGCCGACTACGTCGGCGCGGTATGGGGCGTGCTGTCGTTGCATGGAAATCTCCTCAGTCTGCCGGTATTAATTGCCCGCAGTGATAATTCATTATTTGAACCTTTAGACTTCTGGATGTCTAAATGTCCAAAAAAGATGTCATACCTTACCGTTTCCGGCAAACGAGAAAATTTCACGGGTGTTGAAAAAAATTCATCTTCACAGCGCGTCAGCGTGCGCCTGGCTGGCAAAGGCGTAGCGTTCATCTTCCCAGCCGGTGATGCCGCCGAGCATGATTTTGACCGGCAGCCCGAGACGCGCCAGCTTCAGCGCCGCCCTGTCCGCGCCGTTACAGTGTGGCCCCGCACAGTAGACGACAAACAGCGTCCCTTCCGGCCATTGAGACATCCGCTCAGCGGTCATCTGGCTCCAGGGCATATGCAGTGCGCCCGGCACATGGCGGCGGGCAAACTGCTCCGGGCTCCCCACCACGTGCAGCAGCACGAAGTCCTGCTCATTATTGGCGATGGCGTGATGCACGTCGGCGCAGTCGGTTTCGACGCTCAGGCGACGCAGAAAATGGGTAACGGCTTCCTGCGGCTCGGCAGCCGGAAATTCAGTAACATAGCTCATGATCCTTCCTCATCTTTGGCGTTTGTGTTAACACTACTCTATCCACAAATTCAGCCCGTGAATGCGCTCGCTTATGCCAGAAAACAGCAAAAAGATGACAAACTTAAGACAGATTACCCGCCCGCAGGTGGTGGTGCTGGCGTATGACGGGCTATGTACCTTTGAGTTTGGCGTGGCGGTTGAGATTTTTGGCCTGCCGCGTCCGGAGCTGGGCGACGACTGGTATCGTTTTGCGGTGGCGAGCGTGGATAGCGGAGAACTGCGGGCGACCGGCGGGATCCGCATCGTTACCGATGGGGACTTGAGCCTGCTTGCGTCGGCGGACCTGATCGTGGTTCCCGGCTGGCGGGGGCTGGACTCACCGGTTCCTCCGGCGCTCTGCGAGGCGCTGCGCCAGGCCAGCGCGCGCGGATGTCAGCTGCTGTCCATCTGCTCGGGCGTGTTCGTACTGGCCGCTACGGGGCTGCTGAACGGACGTAAAGCCACGACGCACTGGCGCTACATTGACGCGCTTAAGGTCCGCTACCCTGACATCGAGGTGGTTGAGGATGTGCTCTACCAGGACGAGGGCGATATCCTGACCTCCGCGGGCAGCGCGGCGGGGATCGATCTCTGCCTTCATGTTGTACGAAGGGATTATGGGCTGGAAACCGCCAACAGCGTGGCGCGTCGGCTGGTGATCCCCCCTCACCGGGATGGTTCACAGCCGCAGCATTTGAGCCGCCCGGTGGCGCAGCTGCGGGAAAGCCAGCGCCTGGGCCAGCTGTTTGATTTTCTGCACACGCATCTTACCGAGCCGCACAGCGTCGACTCGCTGGCGCGTCGGGTCGGCATGAGCCAGCGCACCTTTCTTCGTCGCTTCGAGGCGGCAACGGGCACGACGCCCGCACGCTGGCTGCTTAATGAACGCCTGCTGAGAGCAAAAGATTATCTGGAGAGCAGCCGTTTAAGCATCGACAGCATCGCGGAACAGACCGGGTTTGGTCAGGCGTCGACGCTGCGTCATCATTTTCGTCAGCAGTTTGCGCTTTCCCCGGCTCAGTATCGCAAACAATTTTCACGTTCTGATACTGCCCGCTAGCGGCAAAAGCGCAAAAAAAACCGCCATTATCTGGCGGTAAATGCTTGCATGGATAGATTTGTATTTTGGTCTCTACGTCCCCGACGCTCCATGGTCGGGCAGCGGATCTCATACAAACTAACACTGGCTGTCTCAACGAAAGCTAAACAGCCTGATTAACTCGCGCTGGTGTTGATTTGCAAATAGCGCATCAGGCCCTGCTCAGCGCTCTGCCTGGCATCATCGTTAAGGGCCTCGAGATAAAACGATCGCGATACGCCATAGGGAGCCTTTTCAGAGGGATAAACCGCAAACTGGAATGTTTTTCCCCGTGCCGGATGGGTGCAGTCTAATTCCCAGCGCTGTTCATTTACTCTTTTACTAGTGCAGGCTACGCGTCCATAGTCGCTGGTTAAATAGGAACCAACGCGAATTTCAGCGGACTGAATATATTCTGGTTCGTCATTACCTGCATAACGAATCGCTGCAACGGCACCTACCGCAACAGCCAGAAGCGAAAACGCTATTATTTTTTTCATTTATGAATGACCCATTCCTTAGCCAGAGATTCACTATTATATAGGATTTATCCTTAAAGCGAACATCCAACTATGGACCAGAAATAGGAGGTTTACAAAAACGCACATATATTTTAAGAAAAATCCTAATCGGTATTATGAACCCACGTTATTTGACATTTTCTTTGCGCTATTTTGAAATTTTGAATAATAACCCTAAACAATAATTGGCATGATTAACCCGCGCTGTTCTTATTCGGTGAATTTATGTTCAAAAAAGGGCTATCTTTTATCATGCTTATTTGTGCCCTCTTTTCCGGCCAGCTGATGGCCGGGCACAAAGGGCATGAATATGTTTGGGTAAAGAATGTGGAACATCAGCTGCGGCATGAGGCCGACAGTGACGAGTTACGCAGTGTAGCGGAAGAGTCAGCGGAGGGTTTGCGCGAACACCACCTGTGGCAGAAATCGCGCAAACCGGACACGCACGTAAGGTAATTAACTGCCCTTGCGTTTCGGAAGGGTTTTCATCAGATCGTCCGGGCTCACGGACGCAACGATGCTGCCCGGCGGTGGCATTTTGAAAATGTGGTTTTTCATTTTGCCGATAACATGCATTTCACAAGGACGGCAGTCAAACTTCAGGGTCAGGACTTCGTCACCGTTGACCAGCTGCATGGGGGTGGCCTTCCAGCTTTTAATATTCCCTTTCGCCTGTTTCGGGCACAGGTTAAAAGCAAAGCGCAGGCAGTGCTTGGTGATCATCACCGGCACATCGCCCTTCTCTTCGTGCGCTTCATAGGCCGCGTCGATAAGCTGCACGCCGTGGCGATGATAAAATTCACGCGCTTTATGGTTGTAAACGTTGGCCAGAAACGATAAATGGGTGTCCGGATACACAGGCGGAGGAACGGATTCGGCCTTACGGCTGCCGCGCGGGTACTGCGCCAGGCGTGCGGCATCCAGCATCTCTGCCGTTTCGCGGCGGAACTGGTTCAGCAGGCTGTTCGGCACGAACAGCGCGTCCGGCAGATTAACCTCGATGGCGCGCGCGTAGTAAATCGTCTGGCCCAGCTTCGCTACGCCGTCCTTCAGGCTGTTAAGCGCTTTCTCCGCGTTGTTTGCCACCTCGAACAGGCCATCAAGGGTATGCGTTACGCTGATGCCGTCTTCGCAGGTCATGGTCAGGATCAGCTGCTCTTCCCAGCCGCCCAGCTCAATGTCCACCGCGATGCGACGCTCGCTGGAGGTTTTCAGCAATGCCTGCTGCCAGTTATGATCCAGGTTACGGTTGAGCGGCGCGTTCGGCCTTGCCTTGTAGAGATCGGCAGGCATTTCATTCGGCCAGACGCGGTAGCGGTTCTCGCCGGTTTTTTCGACCGTGTTGGCGCGGAAGCCCACCACTTCACGCTTAATCATCACGTTCAGGCCGTCGCCGTTCGCCAGCGGCTCGGTCACTTCAACGTCCAGGTGATCTTTCGCCACTTTCAGCACCTCGCCGACCGGTAAACCGATAAACTTCGGTGAGTCAAACGCGCCAATATCCCCTTTGCGGGCGTTCACGAAATAGTCCGTGCTGCCGCGGTGGAAGGTTTTGTCCGTTGACGGAATAAAGAAATGTTCGGTACGACCGGCCGAGGCGCGCGCCAGGTCACCGCGATCTTCGATGATGGCGTCCAGCATCTGGCGATAGTGCGCGGTGATGTTCTTCACGTAGCTCATATCTTTGTAGCGCCCTTCAATCTTAAAGGAACGCACGCCCGCGTCGATCAGCGCGCCCAGGTTGGCAGTCTGATCGTTATCCTTCATGGAAAGCAGGTGTTTTTCGAACGCCACCACGCGACCCTGGTCGTCTTTCAGGGTATACGGCAGACGGCAGGCCTGCGAGCAGTCGCCGCGGTTGGCGCTGCGGCCCGTCTGCGCGTGGGAAATGTTGCACTGGCCGGAATAGGCCACGCACAGCGCGCCGTGGATAAAGAATTCGATCGTCGCGTCGGTTGCCTGGTGAATATCGCGGATCTGATTGAGGTTCAGCTCGCGGGCCAGCACGATCTGCGAAAAGCCCACGTCGGAGAGAAACTTCGCCTTCTCAACCGTACGGATATCACACTGGGTGCTGGCATGCAGCTCGATAGGCGGAATATCCAGCTCAAGCACGCCCATATCCTGAACAATCAGGGCATCGACGCCGGTCTGGTAGAGATCGGTAATCAGACGCTGCGCGGGCTCCAGCTCATCATCATGAAGAATGGTGTTCAGGGTCACGAACACTTTCGCCCCGAAACGGTGGGCGAACGGCACCAGATCGGCAATATCGCGCAGGCTGTTGCTGGCGTTATGGCGGGCACCGAAGCCAGGGCCGCCGATGTAGACGGCGTCAGCGCCATGAAGGATCGCTTCACGGGCAATGGCGGCGTCGCGGGCCGGGCTTAAAAGTTCAAGATGATGGGATTGCAGGCGCATACTTCGTCGTTATCCGTTATGGTCAAAATGGCGGCTATTGTAGTCAGAAGTATGCGCCAGCGAAACAGTTTTGCGTAGCCTCAGCGGGGATAATGGATCAGAGAGTGAAAATGCACCGGCCTGTCGCTGCTGTTGCGGTAGGCGTGCGGTTTATCACCGGCAAAACGGATGCCCGAATCGGCATGCACCGTCTGCCACTCACCGTTGATGTTCATCTCCAGCTCGCCGCTGATGACCACCACATGTTCAATCACGCCTGCCTCATGCGGCGTGGACTCGCTCAGGGCTCCCGGTGCCAGCGTGATAGAGAAATGATCGAACCGGAGCGTCTCATCCCAGGGAAAGAGTGGTTTGACCACCATCGCCTGCTGCTGTGAATCAAACACAGCCGGCCTGTCCGCCTCAGGCGTAATGAAAGCGGAAAACGGGACGTTCAGCCCGGTGGCAATTTTCCACAACGTCGACACCGTCGGGCTGGACTCATTGCGCTCGATTTGCCCAAGCATCGCTTTCGACACGCCCGTTTCGTCCGCCAGCTTCGACAAACTCCAGCCGCGCGCCTGGCGCAGCGTTTTCAGCGTTGCTGCAAGATGTTGTGTAATGTCCATGCTCCCTCCTGATGGCCCTGAGCATACCACTTGTACGCTATAGCGCACAGTGTTACCTTATTGCGGACGTTATAACGCACAGCGGAGTTTCTATGCGCCCTATCTCTCATCTCGTTCCAGTCGTACTGGCTGGCTTTGTCGCCGTTCTGGTCGGTTACGCCAGTTCGGCAGCCATCATCTGGCAGGCCGCCGCGGCGGCAGGCGCCAGCGCGCAGCAGATTGCGGGCTGGATGACCGCGCTGGGGGTTGGGATGGGCGTCAGCACGCTGGCGCTCTCCTGGTGGTATAAAGCTCCGGTGCTGACCGCCTGGTCTACGCCCGGCGCGGCGCTGCTCGCCACCAGCCTGCACGGCGTGACGCTGGCCGAGACAATCGGCGTGTTTATCTTCGCCAACGCGCTCATTTTACTCTGCGGCATGACCGGGCTTTTCGCCCGCCTGATGAAGCTGATCCCACACTCACTGGCCGCGGCCATGCTGGCAGGCGTACTCCTTCAGTTTGGGCTGCATGCGTTTGCCCATCTGGACGGGCACTTTCTGCTGTGCGGCAGCATGATTGCCGCGTGGCTGCTGGCGAAAGCGCTGGCACCGCGCTATGCGATCGTCATTACGCTGCTGGTGGGCGGGATCGTGGCATGGGCGGGAGGTGACGTTGTCACCGATAAAATCACCATTTCCTTCGTGATACCTGAGTTTATTGCGCCCACGTTCACCTTCACCAGCCTGGTGAGCATCGGCTTGCCCTTCTTCCTGGTGACCATGGCCTCGCAAAATGCGCCCGGTTTCGCGACCATGAAAGCGTCCGGCTATCCGCTGGCGGTCTCACCGCTCATTATTTTTACGGGTGGGCTGGCGCTGCTGCTGTCCCCCTTCGGCGTCTTTTCCATCTGCATAGCCGCCATTACCGCCGCTATCTGTCAAAGCCCGGATGCCCACCCCGATGCCGGTAAACGCTGGCTGGCGGCCATCGCCGCGGGCGGGTTTTATCTGCTGGCGGGAGTGTTCGGCGGATCCATCACCGGGATAATGGCTGCGCTGCCGCTCAGCTGGATCCAGACGCTGGCCGGTCTGGCGCTGCTGGGTACCATCAGCGGGAGTTTATATCAGGCGTTGAATCATGAAGCGGAGCGCGACGCGGCTATCGTCACGTTTCTGATGACCGCAAGCGGCGTTACGATCCTGGGCATCGGCTCGGCATTCTGGGGGCTGGTGCTGGGCGGCGTAAGCTATGCCCTGTTTTCACGCGCTCGCCGCGCGCAGCTGTGACGGCGTGATGCCCATGACGCTGCGAAAACGGTTACTGAAGTGGCTGGCGGAGTTAAACCCGCAGGCCAGCGCGATATCCGTCAGCGGCGTCGAGGTATTCTGCACCAGGTTTTTCGCTTTTTCCATGCGCCGTTGCATGACGTACTGATGCGGCGCCAGCCCCGTCGACTGGCGGAACATGCGGGCAAAATGGTATTCGCTGAGCGCGGCCTGCGCCGCCAGCTCGGCCAGCGTCAGGGGCTGTCCGAGGTTTTCTTCAATAAAGGCCAGCACGTTGCGCAGAACAAACGGCGATAGCCCGCCGGTAACGACCGGAAGCTTCCACTGAACGTTGGCGTAGTTTTGCAGCAGGTGGGTCAACAGCAGCGTAGAGGCCGTGCTCAGGGTGAGCTGGTTGGCCTGCTGCTGCCAGTCGCAGCCGAGCAGAAACTGGCGGTACAGCGCGGTGATCTTCGGGTCGCTGCCAAAAATGCGCTCGTCCAGAGTCAGCGACAGGGGCCGCTTGTCCCAGATTTTTTCGCCCACATCGCGCAGGTGTTCATCGGTGCAGTAGAGATGGACAAACGACAGGTCATCGCGGATGTCCCACGTCGATTCGCTCTCTTTCGGCATGAGACAGAAACGGTCCGGTCCCCCGCCGTTCTTCCAGCCGCCCGGCGTCTTTTGATAGCTTTCGTAACCGTCGGCGACGTACAGACTAAGGGTATGATGATTGCTTTTGACCGTTATCGTATCGTGCTTGTTGTACCACGCCGCCAGCTGAATGCCGGAATTGAGCGCGACCGTTTCCCGCAGGACCGCATTCTGCTGGCGAAGCGTTTCAAAGGTATCGTAAGCGTAAGACATAACCGTTAGCGCGTTATTGTGTGAACGCTCAGTCTAAGAACTGTTGTCCCCCGTTGCCAGCCCCCGGAAAAGAAAAAAGCGCAAGATTTTGCAAGTCTACCGCAAGCCGGTGAAAGCCCCAGAGCGATGACAGCGCCATACTGCGGGCTTCCGTGGTTTGAGAAGAGAAAAAATATGAACGCGTTATTATACGGACTGGTGGTGATCATCTGGGGAACCACCTGGATTGCCATTTTCCTGCAGCAGGGTCCCGTACCCGCCCCCGTCTCTATTTTCTGGCGTTTCGCGGTGGCCAGCGCCACGATGATGGTGGTGTTACTTGCCCTGCGCCGGTTGCGTAAGCTGGCGCTGCGGGATCATCTGTTCTGCATGCTTCAGGGATGCTGCGTCTTCTGCTTTAATTTCTGGTGTTTTTATACCGCGGCGGCACACATCAACACCGGGCTGGAATCGGTGATCTTCTCCATGGCGGTGCTCTACAACGCTATTAACTGTTTTATTTTCTTTGGACAGCGCCCGCCCGCGCGTTTCTGGACGGCGGCGGCGCTGGGTCTTGTGGGGATCGTGACCCTTTTCTGGGACGACCTGCTGGCCAGCGGCTGGAGCGTATCGCTCCTGACGGGCATTGGCCTTTCCGCCCTCGGCACGTACGGCTTCTCGCTGGGCAATATGATCAGCATGCGCCATCAGCGCAGAGGTCTGGAAACCATGACCACCAACGCCTGGGCTATGCTTTACGGCACGCTGGTGATGGGGGGTATTGCGCTCTTCAGAGGCGACAGTTTTACCCCGGAATGGACGGTCACCTACATGGGCGCGCTGCTCTATCTGGCCCTCTTCGGCTCGGTGATTGCCTTTGGCGCCTACTTCACGCTGGTGGGACGTATCGGCCCCGGGAAAGCGGCCTACAGTACGCTGCTCTTCCCGCTGGTGGCGCTCTCTATCTCAACGGTGTATGAAGGCTACGTCTGGCACATCAACGGTATCGTCGGTTTGCTGCTGATTCTGGGCGGGAATATGGTGATGTTCACGAAACCAGAGACCTGGTTCAGGCGCCTGCGTACGGCGTAAAAAAAACGGCCTGCTCAATGCAGGCCGCTTAACGTTATTTCGCTGTTTTATGCACGTCAAACATGGTGGCGTCCGTCGCCATGTCGTCAACAACCTGCTTCAGCGTCGCAAAGGTCATCGGCGTACTTTCGTTATTCAGCTCTTTACCTTCACCTTTACGTACCACCTTCATCACCGGTTTATTGGTGGCCGCGTCGATCAGCTCACCTTCAAAATAGAGATGGGTATCCATGGTGCGATGGCCGGTAGCCATCTGCGTACCTGCTACCACCAGCGCGACCGGCACCACTTCATAGAACTGCAGGCCTTCTTTCTGCGAACTCACCCCGGTGATAGCACCGCGGAAAATCAGGCTGTGTTTACCCGGCGTGGTCACAATCGGCTTACGGGTACCAATAGCCGTTTTCATTTTGTTATTGGTGTAATCCAGCAGCTCATCAAGCGTTCTTTTACCAATCTGAGTGGTTGGTTTTGGCGCTGGATAATAGGTGATCGGCGTCCAGATAATGCTGTCATAGTTGGCTTCGTTATAGGAAGGGTCAACCCAACGCAGCGTTGGTTTACCCGTTGCAGACGTCGTCTGCTGCAAGCCGGAATAATCTTTTAAAAAGCCTGAATATTGTTCTGGAGCCGCGACTTTTGAAGAACAGCCCGCCACTGCCAATAAACCAGTAAGCACTGCAACTTTAAAAAAAGTTTGAGTACGCATGATAGTTTTCCATGTAATCTGCAAGTATGCATTTGAAGTTATAGCAAAAGTTCGGTGGGTTTGTTGTGACAAAAAATGACGTGGGGAGCACAAATTGCGAAAAGAATGCCCGGCAGCGTACCGGGCAGAGAAAATTACTGATTAATATCCACCTGCCAGAACAAATGTTTACCAAACGGATCGATTTCGTAACCTGTCACCTCTTTGCGCACCGGTTCGAAGATCGTTGAATGCGCAATCATGACCGCCGGCATCTGGTCATGCATGATCTGCTGCGCCTCTTTATACAGCGCTACGCGCTTGTCGCGATCGGTGGTTGATTTTGCTTCCGCGATAATTTTATCAAACGGCTTATAGCACCACTTCGCCGAATTCGAACCGCCGTTGGCCGAGGTGCAGGTAAACAGCGGGCCAAAGAAGTTGTCCGGATCGCCGGTGGCCGTCGTCCAGCCCATCAGCGCGGCCTGATGCTCTCCGCCCTTGACGCGTTTCAGGTACTCGCCCCATTCGTAGCTGACAATTTTGGTCTGCACGCCGATTTTCGCCCAGTCCGCCTGAATCATCTCCGCCATGCGTTTCGCATTCGGGTTATAGGGCCGCTGGACCGGCATCGCCCATAAATCAATGCTGACGCCGCTGGCAAAACCGGCCTCTTTCAGCAGCGCTTTCGCCTTCTCAGGATCGTAGTCGTAATCCTTAAGTTCGCTGTCGGCACTCCAGACGCCCGGCGGCAGCAGATTCTTCGCCACCGTTCCGGTACCGTGGAACACCGCGTCAATAATGGCCGGTTTGTTGATGGCCATCGCCAGCGCCTGACGGACCTTCACGTTATCCAGCGGCGGCTTCTGCGTGTTGAACGCCAGGAAGCCGGTATTCAGCCCCGCCTTGCTCATCAGGGTGATATCTTTGTTGGCCTTCATGCGCGGCAGATCGGCTGGGTTCGGGAACGGCATGACCTGACACTCGTTCTTTTCAATTTTGGCAAAACGTACGGAGGCATCCGGGGTAATGCTGAACACCAGCCTGTCCAGCTTTGATTTCCCCTGCCAGTAGTCGGCAAACGCCGTAAACAGAATGCGGGAATCCTTTTGATACTGCGCCAGCTTAAACGGCCCGGTGCCAATGGGCTGCATATCCACCTTCTCCGGCGTGCCCGCTTTCAACATTGCATCGGCATACTCCGCGGAGAGGATCGAGGCAAAATACCATGCCAGATCCGCAACAAACGGCGCTTCAGGGTGCGCCAGGGTAAAGCGCACCGTGTGGTCATCGACTTTATCAATAGCGGTAATCAGGCTGCCAAACTCCAGGCTTTCGAAGTTGGAATAGCTGCCGTTTGAGACGTTGTGATAGGGATGGTTCACGTCCTTCTGGCGCATAAACGAGAAGATCACGTCATCGGCGTTAAAATCGCGGGTCGGCGTGAAGAATTTATTGCTCTGAAACTTCACCCCTTTACGCAGATGGAAGGTATAAACCTTGCCGTCGTCGCTCACCTCCCAGCGCTCTGCCAGGCTCGGCACCAGCTCCGTGGTGCCGGGTTTGAAATCGACCAGCCGGTTGTAGACCGGCACTGCGCTGGCATCCACGCTGGTGCCCGAGGTGTATAACTGGGGATTAAAGTTTTCCGGTGACCCTTCGGAGCAATACACCAGCGTTTTCGCGGCTACGGTGGAACTGACCGTGAGCGCAGCGAGTGCCAGCGTTAACGTTGTGCGTTTGCTTGTCATCATTTATTCCTGTCTTTTTAATTCGACGGCTAATTAATTCTTTTGCCATTTCATAAATAACATTAAAGTGAAGTGGCAAACACCCGAAAAATAAATAAGGAAGAAAACACTATGGGCTCGCCGCTTTCCAGACAATTAACGCACCGTTTTTTCCGCTATCTTGCGATTACCAGCCAAAGCGATCCGAAAGTGAAAACTCTGCCCTCGACGCCGGGCCAGCAGGACATGGCGGGAGAGCTGGCACAGGAGCTGACACAGCTGGGGTTAGACGACATCGTGATTGACGAATTCGCGACCGTGACGGCAGTGAAAAAGGGCAACGTGCCCGGCGCGGCGCGCATCGGCTTTATTACCCACATTGATACGGTAGACGTCGGTTTATCACCGAATATTCATCCACAAATATTAACGTTTAATGGTGAAGATCTCTGTCTGAATAAGGAAAAAGACATCTGGCTGCGCGTGAACGAACACCCGGAAATTTTGGCTTATCCGAATGAGGAGATTATTTTCAGCGACGGTACCAGCGTATTGGGCGCAGACAATAAAGCGGCGGTGACGGTGGTAATGACCGTACTGGAAAACCTCACCGCTGCGCATCAGCATGGCGACATTGTGGTCGCGTTTGTGCCCGACGAAGAGATTGGCCTGAACGGCGCCAAGGCGTTGGATCTGAAACGCTTCGACGTGGACTTTGCCTGGACCATCGACTGCTGTGAGCTGGGAGAAATTGTTTACGAGAATTTTAACGCGGCAGCGGCAGAGATCCACTTCACCGGCGTGACGGCGCACCCGATGTCCGCCAAAGGGGTACTGGTGAACCCGTTATTGATGGCGACCGACTTCATCAGCCATTTCGACCGCCAGCAAACCCCGGAGTGCACCGAGGGCCGCGAGGGCTATATCTGGTTTAACGGCATTCAGGCCGGACAGAACGATGCCGTGCTAAAGGCTAATATTCGCGATTTTGATAAAACCAGCTTTGACGCCCGCAAGCAGCAGATTGCGGACGTCGCAGCGCTGATTGCCGCCCAACACCCGACGGCGAAGGTCGACTATCGCATTGAAGATACCTACAGCAACATCAGCAATGCGATTGGTGAAGACCGGCGCGCCATCGACCTGATGTTTGAGGCGATGGAATCGCTCGGCATCACCCCAAAACCGATCCCTATGCGCGGCGGCACGGACGGTGCGGCGCTGTCGGCAAAAGGGCTACTCACCCCGAACTTCTTCACCGGCGCGCATAATTTCCACTCGAAGTTTGAGTTCCTGCCGCTGTCGTCGTTCGAGGCGTCTTACAAGACTGCCCTGCAGATCTGCCTGCTGGCCGCCCGTTAAGCGGGCTTGCGCGCCAGCATGGTGGCAAAGCGCAGCTTGATGCGATTGCCGTTTTCATCGGTGCGGTGCAGTTCGCCAACCTCTTCGTTGTATTTGAGCAGCTCCCAGCCTTCGTAGTAGCTGCTCAGCTCACCGCTTTTGAACGCAAACGGGAAGCCGACGGTGCACGGGTAATCCGCCGTGTCCATCGCGGCAACGATCAGGTTGTAGCCGCCGGGTTTGGTGCAGCGCTGCATGTTGGCGATAAGGCCCGGAATGGTTTTCGCCTCCAGGAACATCAGCACCACGGTGGAGAGAATAAAGTCGTACTCGCCGTCAAAGCTCAGGCTGTTAAGATCTTTGACGGCAGTGTGCAGATTCTCAATCCCTTCTGCCGCCTTGATGCGCTCAATGTTATCAACGCTCATCGGGTTTTTATCCCAGGCGGTCACCTCGTGGCCGTTGGCCGCCAGGTAAAGGCTGTTGCGGCCATTTCCGCAGCCCAGATCCAATGTCTTGCCGGGCTTTACGATCCCCGCGCTGTACAGCACCTCTGAATGCGTACGGGTTAAGCCATATTTCTCTGTGAAGTAATTTTCATCGACAGCCATTATTTTTCCTCAGATTGCATAAGCAGTGCCTTATCAGTGCGCATCAGAAGTTTGCCCTGAATCAGCAGAATAAACGTACGGACCAACAGCATCCCAATGATGAGATTGGTAAAGATAAACAGCGGCACGGCAATGGCGTGGAAGAATCCAGACGAACTGCCGTGACCCAAATGCAGCCCGGTGGTAGCCAGAGCCGACACGCCAAACGAGAAACTCCAGAAGGAGGCGTTAAACGGCTGAGACACATACCACGGCAGCAGGCGCAGCATAAAGAGCAACTGCAACAGGCCGTAGCCGAACAGCATTTTGGCGAAGGTGTCGGCTTCCCCACCGTTGACGCTAAACCAGGCGCTGCACGCCACCAGCGCGGGCGCCAGCTGAATGCCTAAAGCGGTGCGCTGCGCGGTGGGAAGCTCCCCGGCGCTGCGAAGACGCTGGAGGATCACCGGCTCCAGGCTGAGCCAGGAAAAGACGCCCGCGCCGAGAAAAACGAGCCCTGCATCGTTAAACCCCAGAGCACCGCACGCCATCGCGCTGATGAAATTATTCGCCACCGTCGGCAGATACAATCCGGGCGTGGTGGCCTCCTGCGGGTGCCTGCCTCGCCAGAGACCGGCGCTTTGCCAGGCGGAATAAGCAAGCTGTAACACCACGCCCACGCCGAACAGCCCCAGCGATACCGGGCGGAACCAGGGCACAAAACCGATGGCGACCAGCATGGTGGTGGCAGGAAAAAGGCTGACGAAGCTGCTCATTACCGGGTGGCGCATCTCTGCCAGCACGCTGTACGGGAAACGGATCGCACGGGTAATAAACGCCGTCGTCAGTAAAAACCAGCAGGCAACTGCGAGAGCGACCAGAATCTCACCCGGCCAGCGCGTCACCGGCCACAGGGTGCTGGCGTATCGCCAGGCGAAACCCATGCCGATGATGCCCAGCACCATGCCAAAATAGCCGGCGGGAAGGTTAAGCGCCTGTTCAGGTTTATTTAATTTATCCATTAATTTGAATTTTTAAAATGTATTTTAAATGCCATTTTAAGGGGTTTCAGCAACGGATGCCAGCACAACGGAAAGCCAAAAGTTTGCTACGTTTAGTGAAGACGCATATCAGGGACCCCACGATGAATAAGTATCGGCTCAGCGATGAAACCCGGCTCTGGCAATGGAAAAATGGCGAAACATCCCACTCAACGACGCTGCGGCAGATTATCGCTACGGTGGACTTTAACGATGTGAAGGCCGGCACGAAAGGCGGCTGGATTGACGATGAGCGCGCCCTTGCGCAGGACGGAGACTGCTGGATCTACGATGAAAACAGCGTGGTATTCGCTGGCGCAACCGTGTCCGGCAACGCGCGCCTGACCCTGCCGTGCACCGTCAGCCATGACGCGCATATCGGCGATAACTGCTGGCTTGACGCCGCAGAGGTCAGCCACGGAGCGCGAATAAGTGACAACGTCACTATTCAGCACTCCTGCGTGCGGGGTGAGTGCCATCTCTACGGCGATGCGCGCGTGCTGCACAACAGCGTCATCATTGCCGCTAAAGGCCTCACGCCGGACCACGACCAGATCCTGCAAATCTACGGCAAGGCGACGGTAAGCCGATCGCGCATTGTGCATCAGGCACAAATATACGGCGAGGCGATGGTGAATAACGCGTTTGTTGAGCACCGCGCCGAAGTGTTCGACTGTGCGATCCTCGAAGGTAACGAACTCAACAACGTCTGGGTGTGCGACTGCGCCAAAGTGTACGGCAACGCCCGCGTGATAGCCGGTTTCGACGATGACGCCATCCCTACCCTGCGCTACAGCTCTCAGATTGCCGAGAACGCCGTGGTGGAAGGAAACTGCATCATCAAGCACCACGTCCTGATCGGCGGTCAGGCATGGCTGCGCGGCGGGCCGATCATGCTGGATGATAAAGTGGTGATTCAGGGACGCGCGCGGATCAGCGGCGACGTGCTGATTGAGCATCGGGTAGAAATCACCGACGATGCGGTGATAGAGGCCTTTGCTGGTGAGAGCATTCACCTGCGCGGTGAAAAGGTGATCAACGGCGACCAGCGCATCACCCGCACGCCGCTGCTGGGGGCGCTATAGGGTATAAATTTTGCCGTAGATGTTCACATCGTCGTAGGCGCCATTGAGGTATTCCGCTTCCCGCAGGCACCCTTCCAGCGTAAAACCGTTGCGCAGGGCCACGCTGTTGCTGTGCTGATTCGCCACCCGACACTTGATCACAAATCGGCGGATCTCACCGCGCTCAGCGTAGTAGCGCATAAACGCCTGCAGCGACTGCGAGAGGATCCCCTGCCCCTGGTGCGCTTCATCCAGCCAGTAGCCGATGTACGCGGCTTTGTTGGCAGGCTCAATCGCATTAAACGACAGTACGCCGACCAGCGCATCCTCCCTGAAGATCAAAAACATTTTGGCGTAGCCGCGCTGGTGCAGCATCTGGTTACTCTGCACGTTGCGTCGGGTGTCATCTTCAGTCCCCACGTGCTGCGCCCAGTCAAAGGCGGTTTGCAGATAGGCCCTGTTTTTGACGACGAGGTTATGCAGTTCGGCGGTGTAGCGCTCTTCGACGGCGCGAAGCTCGAGAGCGTCAGATACGGGAATAGTTTCGGATTGTGTTGCGGTCATTGCCCCTCACCCTAACCCTCTCCCACAGGGAGAGGGAATCGATCGTTAACGCATTACCCGGTCATCAACGTAATGACGTTTATCCGGCGCTGGCGGGAAATACTGATACAGCCAGGTTTCGCTGATGGCATCGCCCTGGCAGCGCAGGAACAGGCGCATATCCACCGGCTCCGTCGAATCCGACGTTGGGTACCAGTCAAACAGAATGCGATACCCGTCAAACGGCTCAACGTAAAGGATCTCAACCTGCTTCGCTTCACCGCTGGAGAGCGTAATCACCGGCTCGATGCCCTTCGGCGCGGCGGCCTTCAGGTCGCCGCCGACGAAATCAATCGCAAAGCGACGGGCCCACACTTTCGGATAGTGTTCGCCCGGCGCCCAGCCCTCAGGGAATCCGCCCATGCCGGTGCGGGTCGCGTAAACGTTGGCCAGCGGGGAACGCACCGGCGGCTGCGCGCTCCAGTAGAGACGATATTTAAAGTCCAGCTCGTCGCCCGCTTTCACCGGTTTTTCCGGCTGCCAGAAGCAGACCACGTTATCCAGCGTTTCACCGGTGGTTGGGATCTCCATCAGCGCGATAGATCCTTTCCCCCAGTCGTTGCGCGGCTCAACCCACAGGCTCGGGCGCTTGTTATACCAGCCCATCACGTCCTGATAGTGGGAGAAATCGCGATCGAGCTGCAGCAGGCCGAACCCTTTCGGGTTTTTGTCCAGATAGGCATTAAACTGCAGCTTCTGCGGGTTATTGAGCGGACGGCAGATCCACTCCCCGTTGCCGCGCCACATTGCCAGGCGGTCGGAGTCGTGGATTTGCGGGTGAATGGTGTCGCACATGCGGCGTTCGTTGTTGCCGCAACTGAACATGCTGGTCATCGGCGCGATGCCCAGCTGCTTAATGTCCTTACGCGCGTAGAGATGGTTTTCCACCTCCATGATCACCTGGCTCTTCTCGCAGTGGATCACGAATTTATAGGCACCGGTGACGCTCGGGCTGTCCAGCAGCGTATAGACGGTAAAGGTGGTATCGCCAGGCTTGACGGTTTCAAACCAGAAGGAGGTGAAGTCCGGGAACTCTTCCGGGGTGTCGGTAAAGGTATCTACCGCCAGACCGCGCGCGGAAAGCCCGTACTGGTAGGTGTCGTCCACCGCGCGGAAATAGCTCGCCCCGAGGAAAGAGACGATATCGCGGCGCGCCAGCTCAGGCGCTTTAAAGGCGCGGAAGCCCGCAAAGCCGAGATCGCTTTGCCCTTCCAGCTGTTTGGTATCGACACCCGTGTCACCGTAGCTGAACAGCTCAGGGCGGAAGTGGATCTCGCGCGCCATAGAGGTAGACTGGTCCAGCGAGAACATCCGCACACGGCGGCGGAACCCCATTCCCATGTGGAAGAACTGCACGTCCAGCTGACGCCCTTCAATGTTGTTCCACAGAGACTGTTTTTCATCGTAGCGGATGGCGTTATACGCCTGCGGCGTCATGGTCGCCAGCGTCTCCGGCAGCGGACGCGGCGCGCCACCCCACGGGGTTTTCGCCAGGTCATGCGCCATGGATTGCAGTACGGAGAAGTCAAACCGACGGCTCTGACCGTCAGCGATGTCAGAGTCAGCCGCATATGCCGCTTTGGAAAACAGGGAAGCAAGGCCGGAGGTGCCGCTCAGGGCTGCCACAGCCAGCGAGCCTTTTAGAAAACGTCTGCGATTCATGCCTGGAAAAACGTCCTTATGGTCGTGTGAATGTGTTTCGCGCTCGGCGAAATGACGGCAAGAAAGAACGCACAGCCTAAACAAAAATGGTTAAGAATCCAATTGTTGGCCGGTGATTATATGAACAAAGTGAGAAATATTTTCTGTCGACCAGAACGGCCCGAAAGTGGTGTAAAGAAAGCCTGGAAAATGTGTAGAAAAATGCCCCGTCAGGACATCAGCTGACGGGGCCAATGAGGCGGTTATTTTACGCTGACATCGATACCCGGGAAGTACTTATCAGCGAGTTTGGCGATCGTGCCGTCGGCACGTACTTTATCAATGGCGGCATCAAGCTGCTTTTTGGTGGCCTCGTCACCTTTGCGCAACCCAAAGCCGATCCCACTGCCGAGGATTGTGTCGTCAGACACCGGTTTGCCGATGAAGCCAAACCCTTTTCCCTGCGGCTTGCTGAGGAAACCCGCCTGCCCGGCCGCGGACATGACCAGCGAGGCGTCAATGCGGCCATTCAGCAGGTCACCCCAGGCCATATTCTGATCTTTATACGACACCACGGTGACACCCTGCTTTTCCCAGTGCTCTTTGGCATAGGTTTCCTGAATAGACCCCTGCAGCACGCCGATGGTTTTCCCCTTCAGCCCTTCAGGCGTTGCTTCGACCGCCGTACCGGCCTTGCCCACCAGCTGAGACGGAATGCGGTAGATCGGCTGGGTAAAATCGATGCTCTTGCGGCGCTGCTCGGTAATGTTCATCGCCGAGTTGATGGCGTCAAACTTCTTCGCCACCAGCCCCGGGATCAGCGCGTCAAACGAGGTTTCGACCCAGCTGCACTTCAGCGCTGCCGCTTTGCAGATGGCATTTCCCAGCTCAACGTCAAACCCTTCCAGTTCGCCTGCCGCATTACGGCTTTCAAACGGCGGATATTCCGCTTCCAGACCGTAGCGCAGCTCGGTGGCCGCGAAGGAGGAAAAGGTACATAGCAATCCCATGCCGACAACTAACGCGCGTAATTTCATTTCAAACTCCTCAGAGCCTATCCCAGTAGGCGTAATTGTTGAAGACAGTTTGGAACCGGACAGCGCACAGAAACCGGAACGTACATGTAGTACGTGAGGATTTCGAGCACTGCCCGGTGCCAAAATGGCGAATAAAATAGCCTAATGGGATAGGCTCAGCGTGGTTTAACCTGACACAGGGCTTGAGCACCTGCCCGTAACGTCGCCTCATCTTTCGCAAAAGAGAGACGAATCAATTTATTATCCGTGCCGTCGGCATAAAACGCCGACAGCGGAATGGTGGCAACACCGTACTCAACAATCAGCCGCTTCACCAGCTCGCTGTCGCGCTCGTCGCTAAACTGGCTGTAGTCCGCCAGCATAAAGAACGACCCGGCGCTCGGAAGCAGGGTAAACGGCGAATCGGCCAGCAGGCCGTGCAGCAGATCGCGCTTACGCTGGTAAAACGCCGACAGCGACAGCCAGGTTTGCGGATCGGTCATGTGTTCTGCAAACGCGTATTGCATTGGCGTATCGGCAGAGAACATCAAAAATTGATGGACTTTACATATCTCGTCCATCAGCTCTGCGGGCGCCACACAATAACCCACGCGCCAGCCGGTGACGTGATAGGTTTTTCCGAAAGAAGAAATAATCACGCTACGCTCCGCCAGCTGCGGGTGCGTGGCCATCCCGTGGTGCGGTTCCCCATCAAACACGACGTGTTCATACACTTCGTCAGACAAAATAATGATGTCGGTATTGTGCGTCAGCGCCGCCAGCTGCTGCAGGTCATTAGCGGA
Organism: Enterobacter cloacae complex sp. P38RS; assembly: GCF_014930775.1. Taxonomy (NCBI): domain Bacteria; kingdom Pseudomonadati; phylum Pseudomonadota; class Gammaproteobacteria; order Enterobacterales; family Enterobacteriaceae; genus Enterobacter; species Enterobacter cloacae complex sp. P38RS. The sequence continues at coordinate 61,190 of NZ_JADBRS010000007.1, read as the reverse complement.
GAAAACCTGGCCGCTCGGGTTGTGCGGCGTATTGATGATGATCATGCGCGTGCGCGGGGTGATTGCCGCACGGACTTCATCCCAGTTGACGGCAAAATCCGGCACCGTGAGCTTGATGGCGACAGGCGTTGCTCCCTGAAGACGGACGATGGGCGCGTAGCTGTCAAACGACGGCTCAAAGTAGATCACCTCATCGCCAGGGTGCACCAGCCCGCTTATCGCCGAATAGAGCCCTTCGCTGGCGCTGGCGGTGACCAGCACCTCGCTGGCAGGGTTATACTGCGTGCCGTAGAGCGCGGCAATCTTATCGGCGATGCGTTCTTTGAGCGGCTGCAGGCCGGTCATCGACGCATACTGGTTATGCCCTGCCTCCATCGCGCGGGTAACGCCGGCGATCAGCTTCGGGTCGCAGGAAAAATTCGGTGCCCCCTGAGAAAGGTTGATGGCGTTATGCTGGGCCGAAAGCTGGCCGATAACGGTAAAAATGGTGGTCCCCACGTCTGGCAGCTTGGAGCGCGTTTGCACCGGCGTTCGTAAAGTCATCCTCTTTCCCCTCTCATGGATATTGCATAACTATTCAAACAACAACTCCGTTGCCGGGACAATCGAATTGTTGTCATAATAGCCATGAGAAAAATGCATAGCTGAGGTGTTTCAATGTCACGCCGTTCGCTCCCGCTCAATGCCATCGACGCATTTTTAGTCACCGCGCGTCATCTGAATCTTACCCACGCCGCCGCGGAACTCTGCCTGACGCAGGGGGCCGTGAGCCGTAAGATTGCCTCCCTTGAAGCCTGGTTTGGCTTTCCGCTGTTTGAGCGCCACGCGCGCGGGTTGCGCCTCTCCCCTCAGGGCAGCGCCCTGCTTCCCGAACTGCAGTCCTCCTTCGAACAACTGCTGAGCGTGGCCGACCAGGCCCGCAGCCAGCACACGGTGATCCGCCTCAAGGCCCCCACCTGCGCGATGCGCTGGCTGGTGCCGCGCCTGCTGGAAGTGGAGCGCGAACAGCCGGATCTGCAGATCGCGCTCACCACCACGACCGATCATAACGTCAATTTCAAAACCGAATCTTACGATGCTGCCATCGTCTTCGGCACGCACATGAGCGCAGGCGATCTGCTGTTCGAAGAGGCGCTGACGCCGGTGTTCAGCCCCGTGCGAGCGGGTGCCGCGCTGGGTTCGCTGACGTTTCTTCATCCGACAAGGGATAAGACAGACTGGTCACTGTGGCTGGCGAATCAGGAAGGTCCGGGCTTTGCTATGCACAAAAATCAACACTTCGATACGATGGATCTCGCCATTACCGCCGCCATTCAGGGGCTGGGCGTAGCCATTGCCGACGAAACGCTGGTGGCAGAAGATATCCGCGCCGGAAGGCTAATGCGGCCCTATGAGACCAGCATTAAAACCGGCGCGAGCTACCGGCTGGTGCTGCGCGAAACGCCTTATCAGGAGAATGGTCTGGCGGCGTTTCGCGCCTGTTTGCTTAATCGAGGCTGACGTGGTGCTTCATTACGCGCTTGAAGAGGCTCATGCGGGCGCGCATAAAGCGGTTTTCAAGCCTGAAACCTGCATGTTTATTCACACCAATACGTAACAGCACGTCCCGCCCTTTGCGGCAGGCGGGCCAGCGCGTCGGCCCGTGAAGGCTGTCATGCGTTCCGGCATCGCGCGCAAAGCTCACCCAGTAATCAGCCACCTGGGCGGCAAACGCCAGATCCCGTTCGTTAACGTACTGGCGCGAAGGCTCCACCTGCCCGAGGGTATCGAACGCGTACGGCACCTCATTGCCGTGCCAGGCACCGTTGATATAGGTGGGGTGTTCCGCTTCGGCCACATAGTCAAACCAGTAGCGCCAGCAAAGCCCGCCGACGCGCTGCTGGGCCTGCATCACCACGTAGCCCATAGTGGTGAAGGCCATGTCGCGGCACACCTGCCTGCCGAGCTCCTCGTCGCCCTTCACGCCCGGATAAAGCAGCTTGATGAGCCCCAGCCCGAAGCGGCGCTCCCGGCGAAGCTTCTGGATCTGCCCGGCGAGATCGACACCAAACACCGCCATCACGCTGGCTTCATCGCTGTTGGAGCCAATCATCACCGGCACGGGATGCTGGCGGGCGGCGAAAAAGACGTCCAGCATCGCCTCCGGCAGAACGCAATCCCCAACGATAGGGGCCGGGGCGACGTTCAGCGGCGCGGTCAGCGGCCAGAACGCCTCGGGCGGGATCGCGCGCAGCTGCTCTGCCGTCGCATTTTCCAGCCCGAAGTGGGCGGCCAGCGCTTCCCCTTTTTGCAGGGCCTGCGCGCGCGGCGTATCCGGCAAAGTGTACCCGCTTTGCACTATCGCCTTATGGAATAGTCCTTTCGCCAGCGGCGAGGCCAGCAGCGACAGCACGCTGCGCGCGCCGGCGGATTCACCAAACAGGGTCACGTTATTCGGGTCGCCACCAAACGCGGCAATATTATCCCGCACCCATTCGAGCGCGGCCATCTGGTCAAGCAGGGCAAAATTATGCACCACCCGCTCCTCTTCCCCTTCCAGAGCGGGATGGGCGAAGAAGCCGAGATGGCCGAGACGGTAGTTAATCGTGACGACAACCACCCCGCGGGATGCCAGGGCTTTGCCGTTATACGGCGGCAGGCTTCCGGCGCCGATCGTAAACCCGCCGCCGTGCAGCCAGACCATGACCGGCAGCGGCCCGGTACGGTCGATAGGGGACCAGACGTTCAGATAGAGGCAGTCTTCAGAAAACTGGCCGGGATCGCCCCCGCCCAGCTCCTGACAATATTCACTGCTTTGCCAGCTTGAGGGCGAAAAGTCGGTAGCTGCACGCACGCCATCCCAGCGTTCCGGCGGCCGGGGTGAGCGCCAGCGCCAGTCGCCAACGGGCGGTGCGGCATAGGGAATACCGCGCCAGAGGTGAACGTTTTCATCGGTTAAACCAGACAGTGCGCCCTGGCGCGTTTCAACCACAGGGGCGGAAGGATTTTGCATAACGACCTTATTTTTTCCATCACACCCCTGAAGAGTAACGATTTCAGAGCAAACCGCAACGCTGTTTGCTGCGCTTTTCCGCCTCCTCGTAGAGCGTAAATTCGTCATACACCGGGCAGCCGAGTGCGGCTTCAAACGCATTGCGGCTGGCATTTCCGTGGCTGCGCGCCTGGGTTTCATTCCCGAGATTGGACTGGAAAATCCCCGCCGCGCTGACCGGAAGGAAATCTTCGTAAATTATCGGCTGGGCCACCACCCACCCGCGCTCGATCAGCGGCTGCGGGTCATCCCCCGGACGAAACGCGTGACGATGGGCCTCTCCCGCCGGGGTCAGGCGATAGCGAAAATACGCCAGCTCCTGACGGCGCAGGAACATTTCGCTGTCCGGGAAGGCGCTGAAAATCTCCCGCAAATGCAGCTGGTGCGTGAGGTTATCTTTTCCGGTTCCGGCCTGGGCCAGCAGGCTATCGTACAGTTCACGGCCTTTCGGGGTCAGTGCCACGCCGCGCTGTTCAATTTCACCGAAGCGCGCAGTGTGGGTGCCTTTATGTTCCCCGGCGAAAAGCACCGGCTCTTCGAGGGCTTTAAAGCTGGTCTGACGCAGCAGGATCGGCACTTCACGACGCGGCGGCCCTTCGATCAGAATTTTGGGCTCAATCCCGTACTTCGGCATCAGCTCCTGCACTCGGTCAATGTCCAGCGTGCGCGGCGTGAGGTGGTTGATATGGCACCCCGGGAAGCAGACCACGTCAGCTATCAGGCGGTGCTCGTTACTCAACGCCAGGTAGGTCTCCTGGTCGACCGTTGCATGACGGTGCCAGCGGAAGGTTTCTAACGCTTCCTGCACAAACTCGTGCGCCTGCGCTTCGGTAAAGTGCCCTTCCGACTCATGGAGGTCAATAAGTTCCAGACAGCGCGGCGTAAAGATGTTCCGCTGAGAGAGAATTTCTGCCGCCCGCTCGCGTAACGCCACGTTTTCAATCAGCTCAAGGCGCAGCAGTGAGGTAAATATACGAAACGGATTGCGGCACAGCGCCGCATCGTCAACCGGACGAAACGCCGTTGAGTGGACCGGTACCCCCGCCTGAGAAAGATCGTAATAGCTGACCGGGAACATGCCCATGATGGCAAACATACGACGCAGGGTGGAAAGCTCTTGTGCCGTACCGACGCGGATCGCCCCGTGACGCTCCACGTTCAGGCGTGCCAGCTCGTCGGCGTTCGCCAGTTGTTCATGTAATAGTGGATTATTTTCCAGAACCGCCAGGTTTACGTCCGCGACCAGCTCAAGCAAGGTGCCGTACTGCGGAACTTCCTGCTGGTACATCGCCGACATAGCCTGCGAAAAATGTTCCCGAATATCATCAGCCGTGATGGTGTTCGCCATGATGTCATGCCTCCAGTGAATATTACCTGGAGTGTAGAGAAGGCCGTTCCTTCCGGGGGGAAGAATTTCTGATTTGTGATCTTAAGACGCCAGTGGTTAAACCGTGTGCTACCGACCCCTGTCAGCCACCTCGTCATCTTTTTCCAGGATTTTCCTTATGATTCGTAGCGGCTATTTTTTCTAGCCCTTAAGGGGTAATTTTCTCCTAATCACCGCTTGCAAATTATTCGTTTTTGCTAAGTCATTATTATTGGCCTCAACCTTCCGCTTTTTAAATGAAACTTAGGACTAATCCGATCATTTGTTTACAAGTCCTTCCCACACTTCCATATTTCTAAACCAAGCGAAGCGCAAACACAGCAATAATTAAATATAACGCAACCGCTAAAGGCGAAACGAATTTGACGTATGCCTCACAGCGACTAGAGTTATTACTCGAACGACGAGTGATACGGAATATTTTCGTATCGTACTGACATAACCAATATATGACTATGAGGTTAAATATGGCAGAGCATCGTGGTGGTTCCGGTAATTTCGCTGAAGACCGTGAAAAAGCATCAGAAGCTGGACGTAAAGGCGGCCAGCACAGCGGTGGTAATTTCAAAAACGATCCGCAACGCGCATCTGAAGCGGGTAAGAAAGGGGGACAGAACAGTCACGGCGGAGGCCGTAAATCTGATAATTCCTGATCTTATTTAGTACTATTTTAATAAAACCTGAGAGCATGCTGCGGGCTGAAAAGCTCGCAGTACCCTTTCCTTATTTTACCGGAGCGTAATTATTATGAATATGAAAAGTGTTGAGGATGTGTTTATTCATCTTCTGTCCGATACCTACAGCGCTGAAAAACAACTTACCCGAGCGTTAAGCAAACTCGCTCGCGCCGCCTCCAGCGAGAAGCTGAGCGCCGCCTTCACCGCGCACCTGGAGGAGACGCAGGGTCAGATTGAACGTATTGACCAGATCGTCGAACAGGAAGACGGTATTAAGCTCAAGCGCATGAAGTGCGTGGCAATGGAAGGCTTAATTGAAGAAGCCAACGAAGTTATCGAAAGTACGGAAAAAAATGAAGTGCGTGATGCCGCGTTAATTGCCGCTGCGCAAAAAGTGGAGCATTACGAAATAGCCAGCTACGGTACCCTTGCGACCCTCGCAGAACAACTGGGCTACAAAAAAGCCGTTAAACTTCTTGCCGAAACGCTGGAAGAAGAGAAAGAGACCGACCTTAAACTCACCGACCTGGCCGTTGGCAATATTAACCAAAAAGCGCAGAAATGACGCGATAAGACAGGTTAAATAAAATGAGCATCAGTCCCAGGACAATTAAACGGTGCCATTTAGCGGCAGCAATAATATGGTTCATTCTCGCTATCCCTTCCGTAATATGGTGGAAGAATAGCGTCCTATGGGTCATTATCATCAGCATTTACGCCAATATTGTCGGCCACTTATCTGGCTACAGTGCCGCACGTGCCGATCAGGCTGCTGAAAGTGAGACCAAATAAGCGAACCCCTAATGAGGATACAATGATGAATCACGTAGAACACTACCATGACTGGCTACGCGATGCCCATGCAATGGAAAAGCAAGCCGAATCTATGCTGGAATCCATGGCCAGCCGTATTGATAATTATCCTGATGTTCGCGCCAGAATTGAGCAACATATTAATGAGACAAAACGGCAAATTACATTGCTGGAGGAAATCCTCGACCGTAATGATATTTCTCGTTCGGTCTTAAAAGACTCGATGAGCAAAATGGCGGCCCTGGGTCAATCCATCGGCGGTATGTTCCCGTCCGATGAGATCGTTAAGGGCTCGATCAGCGGCTATGTCTTCGAACAGTTTGAAATCGCCTGCTACACCTCCCTGCTCGCTGCGGCGAAAAAAGCGGGCGATACCGCCTCTGTGCCTGCCATTGAGACGATCCTCGCAGAAGAGCGCGAAATGGCCGACTGGCTGATTCGCCATATCCCGCAAACGACGGAACAGTTCCTGCTGCGTTCAGACGCAGACGGTGTCGAAGCGAAAAAATAATCCACAGGAGAGTGCCTATGTTTCGACACGTCAAACAGCTGCAATATACGGTTCGCGTCGCCGAACCCAACCCCGGTCTTGCTAATCTTTTACTGGAACAGTTTGGCGGGCCGCAGGGCGAACTGGCTGCCGCCTGCCGTTACTTCACTCAGGGCCTGAGCGATGACGATCCGGGCCGCAAGGATATGCTGATGGATATCGCCACCGAGGAGCTAAGCCACCTCGAAATCATCGGTACGCTGGTTGGTATGCTGAACAAAGGTGCCAAAGGCGCGCTGGCGGAAGGGGTGGAAAATGAGGCTGAACTGTATCGGTCCATGACCGAAAACGGTAACGACAGCCACATCACCTCTCTGCTCTACGGCGGCGGTACCCCGCTCACTAACTCGGCGGGCGTGCCCTGGACGGCAGCCTACGTCGATACCATCGGCGAGCCGACGGCAGATCTGCGCTCGAACGTGGCGGCAGAGGCCAGGGCGAAAATCATCTATGAACGGCTGATTAACGTCACTGACGATCCCGGAGTGAAGGATGCGCTGGCGTTTCTGATGACGCGTGAGGCGGCGCATCAGCTCTCCTTTGAGAAAGCGCTGCAGTCCATTCGTAATAATTTCCCGCCGGGAAAACTGCCGCCAATCGAGGAATTCACCAACAAGTACTACAATATGTCTGAAGGTGGAGAGGTTCGCGGAAGCTGGAACAGCGATAAGCACTTTGATTACGTTGAGTCCCCCCAGCCTGCGGTTGATGGCGGAGACGGTAGCGCCAGTGTGACGCTAACAGCTGAACAGGCAACCCTGGTTAAGGCGATGTCTGCCCGCACCAAGTCCGATCCCCATTCCGACCCGCTGACCGGTGCCGAGCTGGGTGCCGGAAAGAGTAAACCGTAATCGGTTTTGCCGGGCATCCTGACCTGCCCGGCAATTCTCGTGCCCCATCGCTTCAGAGGTACGGACCATGTTCGAACTTGATGCATTTCATCTCGCCAGAATTCAGTTCGCTTTTACCGTCTCGTTTCACATTCTTTTCCCGGCGATCACCATCGGTCTTGCCAGCTATCTGGTCGTGCTTGAAGGCATGTGGCTGCGCACCAAAAACGACGTCTGGCGCTCGCTGTACCACTTCTGGCTCAAGATATTTGCCGTTAACTTCGGGATGGGTGTCGTTTCCGGGCTAGTCATGGCGTATCAGTTCGGCACCAACTGGAGCGGGTTCTCCCAGTTCGCAGGCAGTATTACCGGTCCCCTGCTGACCTACGAGGTGTTAACCGCCTTCTTCCTGGAAGCTGGCTTTCTTGGCGTAATGATGTTCGGCTGGAACAAGGTCGGCCCTGGGCTGCACTTCTTTTCAACCTGCATGGTGGCGCTCGGCACGCTGATGTCGACCTTCTGGATCCTCGCCTCAAACAGCTGGATGCACACCCCGCAGGGTTTTACTATCGAGAACGGGCAGGTCATTCCGCAGGACTGGCTGGCGATTATCTTTAACCCCTCCTTCCCTTACCGCCTGATTCATATGGCCATCGCCGCATTTCTGAGCAGCGCGCTGTTTGTCGGCGCGTCGGGCGCATGGCACCTGCTGCGCGGTAACGATACCCCTGCCATACGCACCATGTTCTCCATGGCGATGTGGATGGCGCTGCTGGTTGCCCCCATTCAGGCCGTCGTGGGCGATATGCACGGCCTTAACACGCTTGAGCATCAGCCAGCCAAAATTGCCGCCATAGAGGGGCACTGGGAAAATCCGCCCGGCGAGGCCACGCCGTTGCTGCTGTTTGGCCTGCCCGATATGGACGAGGAGCGCACCAAATACGGTCTTGAAATCCCCGCGCTCGGCAGCCTTATCCTGACGCACAGCCTCGATAAGCAGGTTCCGGCGCTGAAGGACTTCCCGAAAGAGGATCGCCCAAACTCGACCATCGTCTTCTGGTCGTTTCGCATCATGGTCGGAATGGGCCTGCTGATGATTACCCTCGGTCTGGTCAGCCTCTGGCTACGCTATCGCCACCGGCTCTACCACTCGCGTCCGTTCCAGTGGTTTGCCCTCTGCATGGGGCCCGCGGGTCTGGTGGCGCTGCTCGCCGGCTGGGTGACCACCGAAGTGGGCCGCCAGCCGTGGGTGGTTTACGGTTATCTGCGCACGATTGACGCGGTCTCCCTGCACAGCACCCTGCAGATGAGCATCAGCCTGCTGGCGTTCTTCGTTGTCTACTCGTCGGTGTTTGGCGTGGGCTATGTGTACCTCATCCGGCTGATTAAGAAAGGCCCGCAGCCCGTCGATACGCTGACGTCAAACACGTCGGGCACCCCCGCCCGTCCACTGTCTGCCGCGGAGTCTGTTCCGGAACAGGAGAGAAACTGATGGGCGTCGATATCTCTGTTATCTGGTTTGCCATCATCGTCTTTGCCACGCTGATGTACATCATTATGGATGGCTTTGATTTGGGCATCGGCCTGCTGTTTAACTTCGTGGGCGATGCGAAAGAGCGCGATGTGATGGTCAACAGCGTAGCGCCCGTATGGGACGGCAACGAGACCTGGCTGGTGCTCGGCGGCGCGGGGCTGTTCGGCGCGTTCCCGCTGGCTTACGCGGTGATCATTGATGCGCTCACTATCCCCCTCACCGCGATGCTGATCGGCCTCATCTTTCGCGGCGTCGCCTTTGAGTTTCGTTTTAAAGCGACGCCTTCGCACCGCAAGTTCTGGGACTACTCCTTCGCCGGTGGCTCTCTGCTCGCCACCTTCAGCCAGGGGATCGTCGTGGGGGCGGTAATCAACGGCTTTGAGGTTGAGGGCAGACGCTTTGTGGGCTCGCCGCTTGACTGGCTGACGCCCTTTAACCTTTTCTGCGGTATCGGCCTGGTGGTCGCCTACACGCTGCTGGGCACCACCTGGCTTATCATGAAAAGTGAAGGTACCCTGCAACGCCGCATGCGCGAGCTAACCCGCCACGTGCTGCTGGCCCTGATGGTGGTGATCGCGGTGGTCAGCGTCTGGACGCCGCTCGGCTGGCAGTACGTGGCCGACCGTTGGTTTACCTTGCCCAACTTCTTCTGGTTCCTGCCGGTTCCCCTGCTGGTAGGCCTGTTTAGCGTGCTGATCTGGCGGCTGACCCGCAACCCGGCCAGCCACTCGCGTCCCTTCCTGCTGACGCTGGGGCTGATCTTCCTCGGATTTAGCGGCCTGGGTATCAGCCTGTGGCCAAACATAATTCCGCCGCGCATCACCCTGTGGGAAGCCGCGGCGCCCCCCGCCAGCCAGCTGTTTATGCTGGTCGGAACCCTGCTGATAATTCCGGTGATTCTGGTGTACACCGCCTGGAGCTACTACGTCTTCCGGGGCAAAGTTTCGGATACTGAAGGCTATCACTGAGGAACGCTATGACGGACTGGCATACACGGGCCATTATCTACCAGATTGACACCGCGCTTTTTTACGATATGAACGGCGATGGCTGCGGGGACATCGCCGGGATCGCGGCCAAGCTGCGCTATATTCGCCGCATGGGGGCGACGGTTATCTGGATCACCCCGTTTTACCTCACGCCCTTTCTCGATGAGGGCTACGACGTCAGCGACCATCTGCAGGTGGACCCCCGCTTCGGAAAACTGGCCGATATCATCGCTTTTATCGAACAGGCCCGGGAGCTGGGCATGCAGGTTATTATTGAGCTGCTGATCCAGCACACCTCGGACGCCCATCCCTGGTTCCAGCAGGCCCGCCGCAGCCCCGCCTCGCCCTATCGCGATTACTATATCTGGTCGGATAACGACGACGACGATACGCCCCCCATGTTTCCCGGCGTGGAAAAGAGCGTCTGGAGCTGGGACGACGAGGCGGGACAGTATTACCGGCACATGTTCTACCGCCACGAGCCGGACCTGAACCTGACCTCGCCCGCCGTGCTTAAGGAGATTGAGAATATTATCCTCTTCTGGCTCAAACTGGGGGTATCGGGATTTCGGCTGGATGCCGCATCACACCTCACGAAGCAGGCGGGCAGCGGTGACGAGGAAAAGGGCCTGTGGATCCTGGAGCACATGCGCCGTCTTATCGAGCAGCGTAATCCGGACGCGATCCTGCTCGGCGAAGTGGACGTAGACGTTGAGGTTTATAAAGACTATTTCGGCAATAACGACCGCCTGCATCTGGTGCTCAACTTCTGGCTCAACAAGTATTTCTACGTCAGCCTGGCCAGAAAAAGCGCCCGCCCGCTGCGCAACGCGGTGAAGAAGATGATCGTCCCGCCAGATTCATGCTGTTTTGCCAACTGGCTGCGCAACCATGACGAGCTGGATCTGGAAGGGATTAGCCAGAAAGATAAACAGTTCGTGCTCGACACCTTCGCCCCTGACGAGGAGATGAACGTCTATCAGCGTGGGATCCGCCGACGTCTGGCTCCGATGTTGAATGGCGATCCAAAGCGGCTGGCGTTCTGCCACGCGGTGCTCTTTTCACTGCCGGGCGTCCCGGTGATGCGCTACGGGGATGAGATCGGCATGGGTGACGACCTTGAACTGGAGGAGCGCTACGCCGTTCGCACCCCAATGCAGTGGGCGGGTTCACAGGGCGGCGGGTTTTCGGCAGCCGATCCTGAAAAATTTATTGCGCCGATAATCGACCACGGGCCCTACCGCTATCAGAAAATCAACGTCGCCGATTCGCTGCTCCACCGCAACTCGCTCCTGCACCGGATTATTGATATTGCCAATACCCGCTCGGAGTTCCCCGAAATTGCCGTGGCGCCCTTTCGCCTCATCACCCTCAATCATGACGCGGTGCTGGGGATCTATTACGAGACCGACGAGCGCAGCATTCTGACCTTCGTAAACTTCAGCGACCAGCCGGTGCAGTTCACCGCCAGAGGGATCCGCAACGCCACCTGGACCGCCTGCCTCGCGGACAAACGCTACGACGACGCGCTGGTTTGCGGCAAAACCGTCGAACTCAGTATTGGCGCCTACGGCTACCGCTGGTTCTGGACGCACCGCAGCGCGCTGCGCTGATTAGCGTTTCCGGCAGGTTATCAGACGCGTCAGCATAATCCCCGCCACCGCGAGGGCCCCCAGCGCCACCTTGCCCGGCATACCGGAGGTGACGGAAGTAGCGCGGTTCTTCGCTTCGTCGGTAAAACGACCATGGATTTTGTGCAGGTCGTCAATCGGCTGGTCGAGATAGTCCCGCCGATCCGCTGCGTTCAGATCGTCGGTCATCTGGCCTTCCCAGGCTTTTTTTACCATCAGACGGTCAAGGTAGCCCGGAAAGAAGAATTGCCCGACGATGGACTGGATAGTGCTGCTGCCCACCCACAGCTCGCGCACCGGTTTCTGCGCAACCTTAAAGATGGCGCTGGCGGCCACTTCAGGCTCAAAGACCGGCGGCACCGGTCGCATCGCCCAGGCGAACTTATTCCTTGCCCATTCGAACTGCGGCGTATTGAGCCCCGGCATCTGCACCATGGAAAGCTGAACCCGGCTATTCTCGTGCATCAGCTCCGTGCGCACCGCATCGGTGAACCCGCGGATCGCCGCTTTGGCCCCGCAGTAGGCCGACTGCAAAGGGATGGAACGGTAGGCCAGCGCGGACCCCACCTGAATAATCACCCCCCTGTCGCGGGGCACCATTAGCTCCAGCGCGGCGCGGGTGCCGTTAACAAATCCGAGATAGGTAACATCTGTCACGCGACGAAACTCATCCGGCGTCAGGGTACGAAACGGCGCCAGCACGGCCCCCATCGCATTGTTGACCCAGACATCAATCGCCCCGAGGCGATACTCGATCTCGTTAGCCGCATCTACCACCGCCTGGCTGTCGGCGACGTCCGCCTGCACCGCGTGGGCATTGACGCCGAAGCGGTGCAGCTCTTCCTGGGTGGAGTGCAGGCTGGCTTCATCGCGGGCGATAAGCCCCACATCGTAACCTGCCTTTGCAAATTTCAGCGCCGTGGCTTTTCCCACGCCCGCCGTCCCGCCGGTAATCACTATGACCGCCATAGAACCTCCGCGTGAATTTAGCCGTTATTGCCGTCCGACAATGTTGTCACCAGTTCAGCGAGCGAAAATTGCACCGCTTTTTCCACCACATCCTGGCAGTCGCCGGAGAAAAGGGCGGTGCGGGTTTTCGTCTCACCGCAGATATTCCAGGCAAAGCAGACCGTTCCCGCCGCCGTGCCGTCATCGCCCCCTTCCGGACCCGCGTAGCCGCTGATGGCGATGCTGATATCCGCCTGGGCAATGTCGCGGATGCTGGCGGCCATCTCGGTCACCGTCTGTTCACTGACGGCGGTATAGCGCGCCAGCGTCTCCTGACGCACGCCGAGGATCCGCGATTTGGCTTCATCGCTGAACACAACCAGCCCGACGTCATAAAAATCGGCCGTGTTTTCCTCTGCACACAGCGCCACCGAGAGCTTTCCTCCCGTGCAGGATTCCGCGGTGGTTAAGCGCAGCCCGGCATCGGTTAATTTACTCGCCAGCTTTTTGGTGAGTTCACTCACGGTATAATGACTGTCGTGTAAAAGATTGCTCATCTTGCCGCCTCTTATTTTTCAACAGGAATGATTGAAATATGTCCATTGCGCTCAAGTATGGCATATTTAATTTCGCCAAGTTCTGTAATGCCATTATTTTGACGCGCTGACACCAGAATATCATCACAAGATACGTCGACTTTTTTTAGCTTATCCGCTAATGGAACGCCATTCTCAACCAGAATCACAGGGGTCCCATCAAGAATATTCTCCACCGGGGAAAAATATTTCTTCATCAGGCCAAATATAATATCAACGACCACCAGCGTGGTAATGGTAATCATTGCGCCGGTAACGGAGAAATCCTGCCCCAAAAGCGCCTGCTGCGTCGCCTCACTAATAATTAAGAGGAGGATGAGATCAAAGCTGGTCATCTGCAGCAGCGCCCGTCGCCCTGCCACTTTAAATACCACCACGAGAAACAGATAAATCGCCAGCGCGCGAAAGACCATATCCATATCAGCCTCCTAGGGATAAATAAATTGCCAGAGGTTAATCTCCGACTCGTTGTTGACGCGGATGACGGTGTTCCATTTACCGGCTCTGGAAGGTGTCGTGAAGTATAAAACAGAGAAGTTGTCTGATTTTTGCAGGTCGTCATAGACCAAATAGAGGGTTTTGCCGTGGCTATACATTTTGTCTGGCTGCGGCCAGACGCTGCCGGGCTCGTACACGTCGCTGCTGTCGGTGGTCAGGCTGAGGGTATAGCTGCCCTCCGTCTTCACCGGGAAGGTGACCTGCATTCTTGACTCCGTCTCCCGCCGGCCGAAGCGTTCATAGTTTATGCTCAAGGAGTTAGCGGAATTGGTTTTGGCCGTATCGCTCACCACTCCGCTGGAAAACAGACCAGCAACCGCTGCGATGATAATAGCCAGGAGGACCACAAAACCCACCTGGCGAAATGAATATTCAAATCTCAACAAGCGATAACTCTCATCTATCCCGGGTAACTTTTCATTTTCATGCTTCATAGTCGTTGTCACCGTTTCGCTTATTTCAAGATAGTTTTGATTTCCAAAGAGAATGTTTTTAAGACTTATCACATTTGCCACATAAAGGAATAGCAACAATACTTAATATGTCAAGACACTCAAAAATGAAGGATATCAGATGAAATTATCACTTATTTCCGCTTTTTTGATATTTTTGGTTCCAGCTGCGTGGGCAGATAATAACGGCGGGTTACAAAAAGGTGAAGCACCGCCACCGCCCCACGCGCTGGACAGCGGATATCGTGGAACCGACGACGCGCGTATTATGACCATCGATCAGGCAAAACAATTGCACGATGGCGCGACAATTTCATTGCGCGGTAATCTTATTGACGGTAGCGGCGATAAGTTTGTATTCCAGGATAAAACCGGAAAAATCGACGTTATTATTCCCCAGGCAGTCTTCGACGGCAGAACGGTAAAACCCGATCAGATGATCAGTATCAACGGTTCGCTTGATAAAAAATCATCGCCTGCCGTCGTTCGTGTTGATCGTTTGCAGAAATAATTCAGCGAAGCGTTAACGCTGCAACTATCCATCAAATCTCACCCCTTGGCTTAAGGAGTCAGCTATGAGTGATACTACACAACGTACGAACGCTTACCCGAAACCCCCGTTCCCGGAACAGCCGCAAACGCCGCCGGGACTGGCGTCTGAAATGCAGCCTGTACCCGACCACGGTGAAACAAGCTATAAAGGGCATGGCCGCCTTGCCGGCAAAAAAGCGCTGATCACCGGTGGTGACTCCGGGATTGGACGCGCAGTGGCTATCGCCTACGCCCGTGAAGGGGCAGACGTCGCCATCAACTATCTGCCTGAAGAAGAGAAAGATGCCGCCGAGGTCATCGACCTGATCAAAGCGGAAGGCCGCAAGGCCATCGCGCTGCCCGGAGACGTCCGGGACGAGACCTTTTGCCAGAATCTGGTCGAAGAAGCCGTTTCGAAGCTGGGCGGGCTGGATATTCTGGTCAACAACGCAGGCCGCCAGCAGTTCCGGGAATCCCTTGAAGAGCTGACCACTGAAGATTTTGACGCGACGTTTAAAACCAACGTTTACGCCCCCTTCTGGATCACCAAGGCCGCCCTGCGCCACCTGAAAGCGTCGTCCGTGATCATTAACACTTCCTCCGTTCAGGCGGTGAAGCCCAGCCCCGTACTGCTGGACTATGCTCAGACGAAGGCCTGTCTGGCGGTGTTTACTAAATCCTTAGCCAAACAGCTGGGTCCGAAAGGCATTCGCGTCAACGCGGTCGCCCCCGGCCCGTACTGGACGGTACTCCAGTCCAGCGGCGGCCAGCCGATGGAGAAAGTGAAGGAGTTCGGGGGGGATACCCCGCTGGGTCGTCCGGGACAGCCCGTCGAGATTGCCCCGCTGTACGTCACACTGGCCTCGGATGAGTGTTCCTTTACCTCCGGTCAGGTATGGTGCTCTGACGGCGGCGACGGCGTGATCTAAACCGGTTTGCAGCTTATCCCTCCGCAGTGAGCAATAAATGAACAAGGACGTTCATCACCCACCTCGCCTGAAAAACATGTTGTAACTCAAACAGATCAAATGTTAAAAATATTTTGCTATCAAGTTATCAAAATTAAACAACTTAACTTGTCACCCGCATCGCTCTGTTTTTAACATCGCCTATGGAAAAAAATGGTCTGTTCAGTCAGCGCATACGCTTGCGCCATTTGCATACATTTGTGGCCGTCGCTCAACAGGGAACGCTGGGGCGCGCGGCTGAAACTCTTAACCTGAGCCAGCCCGCGCTCTCGAAAACCCTTAACGAGCTAGAACAGCTGACCGGCGCCCGTCTATTTGACCGCGGTCGGCTGGGGGCACAGCTGACTCTGGTGGGCGAACAGTTCCTGACGCACGCCGTGAAGGTGCTGGATGCGCTCAACACCGCAGGCCAGTCCCTGCACCGAAAAGAAGAGCAGACCAGCGAGGTGGTGCGCGTCGGCGCCCTGCCAACCGCGGCGCTGGGGATCCTACCGCCCGTTATTGGTCAGTTCCATAAGCAGCAGCGAAATACCACTATTCAGGTTGCCACCATGAATAACACCATGCTGCTCGCGGGGCTGAAATCGGGTGAGCTTGATCTCGGTATCGGTCGAATGTCCGACCCCGAGCTGATGGGCGGTCTCAATTATGAACTGCTGTTCCTGGAATCCCTGAAGCTGGTGGTTCGACCCGATCATCCCCTGCTGCAGGACACGGTGACGTTAAGCCGGGTGATGGAGTGGCCGGTGGTGGTTTGCCCGAAAGGGACCGTCCCGCGCCAGGCCGCCGAAACCTTGCTGCAGATGCAGGGGTGTACGCTACCCTCAGGGTGCATCGAAACGCTTTCGGCTTCTCTTTCGCGCCAGCTTACCCTGGATTATGACTACGTCTGGTTCGTCCCCTCCGGTGCGGTAAAAGATGATTTGCGTCAGGGCACGCTGACCGCCCTGCCGATCGCCTCCCCGGGTGCGGGTGAACCCATCGGTATTTTGACCCGGGTGGATACTCCCCTTTCCACGGGCGCACAAACGCTACTGAGCGCTATCCGTAAATCTATGCCTGTCTGATTCCCTTCACCCCTCACCCAGTTCCCTCTCCCACAGAGAGAGGGAACTGGGCTGTGCGTTAATCAAATAATGCGGAATGATTCATTAACAATTGCGTAAAACAAATTAACAGTTTTATCATAACGGCGGATTAACCATTTGGTTCGCGAATCGTTATATAAACAATAATTCACTCGTTTTAATCATTGCTCTACCCGCATTTATTATCCAGATGGTACACACCCGGCAATGCGGAGAGATTCAAAGGAGACAGAAATGGCATTTGGCAGCGCGCCGCGCGGGATACCTCGTATTTTGCAGTGGCTCCTTGCCGGACTGATGTTGCTCATCGGTCTGGCGGTTGGCGGGTTGGGCTTCAAGCTCGCCGCCGTAGGCGGAAGTTTTTACTTCGTGATAATGGGCGTGGTGATGGTCATTGCCGCGCTCCTGATTTTCCTCAATCGCAGCAGCGGGATCGTGCTTTACGGCATCGCGTTTATTGCCTCGCTGTTCTGGGCGGTAAGCGATGCGGGCTGGGATTTCTGGCCGCTCTTCTCGCGCCTGTTCACCTTTGCCGTACTGGCCTTCCTCTGCGCCATCGTCTGGCCTTTCCTGCGCGCGGCAAACCGCGGCGCAGCGAATAAAGCCCCGGCTAATGGCGTTGCGGCGGTTCTCGCACTGGCGATGCTGGTCAGCCTCGGCTGGATGTTTAAGCCTCAAACCCTCGTGGCGGCGAACGAGCCCGTTCCGGTGAAACCCGTTGCTCCCGGCGAACAGCAGAAAAACTGGGAACACTGGGGCAACACCACCCACGGCGACCGCTTCGCCGCGCTGGACCAGATTAACAAGCAAAACATCAGCAATCTGAAAGTTGCCTGGGTGGCGCACACCGGGGATATTCCGCAGAGCAACGGCTCCGGTGCGGAAGATCAGAACACGCCATTGCAGATTGGCGACACGCTCTATGTCTGCACGCCGTACAGTAAAGTGCTGGCGCTGGACGTGGATTCCGGGAAAGAAAAATGGCGTTATGATTCGAAAGCCACCGCGCCGAACTGGCAGCGTTGTCGTGGTCTGGGCTACTTTGAAGATCATGCAAAAGTGACAGTGTCACAGACCGAAACATCGCCAGCGGCATGCCCTCGCCGCCTGTTCCTGCCGACCACCGACGCCCGTCTGATTGCCATCAACGCGGATAATGGCAAGCTGTGCGACGACTTTGGCGACCATGGCACCGTTGACCTGAGCATCGGCATGGGTGAGATCAAGCCGGGCTATTATCAGCAGACCTCCACGCCGCTGGTAGCCGGAAACGTCGTTGTCGTCGGCGGTCGCGTCGCGGATAACTTCTCCACCGGCGAGCCGCCGGGCGTGGTGCGCGCCTACGACGTTCACACCGGTAAGCTCGCCTGGGCGTGGGATCCGGGTAACCCGAACCTGACCGGCCTGCCGCCGGAAGGCCAGACTTATACCCGCGGTACGCCGAACGTCTGGTCTGCGATGTCTTACGACGCTAAGCTGAACCTGATCTACCTGCCAACCGGCAACGCCACGCCAGACTTCTGGGCAGGCGAGCGTACCGCGCTGGACGATAAGTACAGCTCCTCCATCGTCGCCGTCGACGCCGCCACCGGACAGGTACGCTGGCATTTCCAGACCACCCACCACGATCTGTGGGACTTCGACCTGCCTTCCCAGCCGCTGCTGTACGACCTGCCGGACGGCAAAGGCGGCACCACGCCTGTACTGGTGCAGACCAGCAAGCAGGGCATGATCTTTATGCTCAACCGTGAAACCGGCAAGCCGGTGGCGAAGGTGGAGGAACGTCCAGTTCCGGCGGGTAACGTTGAAGGTGAACGCTACTCTCCGACCCAGCCGTACTCCGTGGGCATGCCGATGATTGGCAACCAGACTTTGACCGAGTCCGACATGTGGGGGGCGACGCCTGTCGACCTGCTTCTGTGCCGCATTCAGTTTAAAGAGATGCGTCATCAGGGCGTCTTCACCCCGCCGGGTCTTGACCGTTCCCTGCAGTTCCCCGGCTCGCTCGGCGGGATGAACTGGGGCAGCGTCTCCGTTGACCCGAACAACAGCCTGATGTTCGTCAACGATATGCGTCTGGGGCTGGCAAACTACATGGTGCCGCGCGCGAACGTCGCGAAAAACGCCAGCGGCATTGAGATGGGGATTGTCCCGATGGACGGCACGCCGTTCGGCGCAATGCGCGAACGCTTCCTGTCGCCGCTGGGCATTCCGTGCCAGAAGCCGCCGTTCGGGACCATGTCGGCCGTTGACCTGAAAACCGGCAAGCTGGTGTGGCAGGTACCGGTTGGTACCGTGGAAGATACCGGCCCGCTGGGCATTCGCATGCACATGCCAATCCCAATCGGGATGCCAACGCTGGGCGCGTCGCTGTCAACCCAGTCCGGCCTGCTGTTCTTCGCCGGCACCCAGGATTTCTACCTGCGCGCGTTTGATACCGCCACCGGGAAAGAGATCTGGAAGGACCGCCTGCCGGTCGGCAGCCAGTCCGGCCCGATGACCTACGTCTCGCCGAAAACCGGTAAGCAGTACATCGTCATTAACGCCGGGGGCGCTCGCCAGTCGCCGGATCGCGGTGATTACGTTATCGCGTACGCGTTACCCGATAAGCAGTAACGGATGAAAAAAGGGACCGAAAGGTCCCTTTTTTGTCGGCCGGGTAAACGAAGCGCCACCCGACACGGCCGGCGACTCAGAACGTTTCCCAGTTATCACCGTTATGCGCTACCGCCGGACGTAGTGCGGCAGGTTTTACTGCCGCAGAGTTCTGCTGTTGAGTACGCCCCTGAGCCTTGCCGCTCAGACGAAACGCCCCGACCGCCTCTGTCAGACGCGCGCCCTGTTCTTCCAGCGACGCGGCCGCCGCGGAGGCCTCTTCCACCAGCGAGGCGTTCTGCTGAGTCACTTTATCCATCTCCGAAATAGCCTGGCTGACCTGCACGATACCGCGGCTCTGCTCGTCAGACGCGGCGGCAATCTCCAGCATAATGTCGGTGACGCGCTTCACCGCCTCGACGATCTCATTCATGGTATTGCCTGCGGCAACGACTTCACCGGAACCCTGGTCTATCAGCGAGACCGATTCGTTGATCAGGCTTTCGATCTCTTTTGCGGCGTTGGCGCTGCGGCTTGCAAGGGTACGAACTTCACTGGCCACCACGGCGAACCCGCGTCCCTGCTCGCCCGCCCGCGCCGCTTCTACCGCCGCGTTAAGCGCCAGGATATTGGTCTGGAAGGCGATGCTGTTGATCACCGCGGTAATCTCAGAGATTTTCTTCGAACTGCTTGAGATATTGCCCATAGTTTTCACCACACCGGAGACCATCTGGCCGCCGCGGCTGGCTTTCCCGGAGGCATCTTCCGCCAGCTTGCTGGCATGATGGGCGTTATCGGCGTTCTGCTTCACCGTCGCGGTCAGCTGCTCCATGCTGGCGGCAGTCTGCTCAATCGCCGCGGCCTGCTGCTCGGTGCGTGATGAGAGATCGGTGTTACCGGCAGAGATCTCGCTGGTACCCCGGTAGATCTCCTCCGCTCCCTGACGGACGGTGCCGACCGTTGTTTCAAGGGAGTGCTGCATGGTTTGCAGATCGCGCGTCAGGCGGCCAATTTCGCTGCGTCCGGCCACGTCGTCCGGCATCGTCAGGTCGCCTTTGGCGATATTCTCGATACGTTTCGCTGCACGCTGGAGCGGATTAATGACCGTGCGGCGCAGCACGACGAAGGTCATCGCGGTCAGCGCCAGCGCCAGCGCAAACGCGCCCACCATAAACATCAGACCCAGCTGCGTGCGGCTGTGCGCCTGCGCCGTCAGCGCATTGGCGCGGTCGGTGCGGATCTTAATCGCCTTCAGCAGAACGGCGTTGTAAGCATCGTCCAGCGGGCGCGCGGTCTCATTTTCGTGGTTGATGATCGCCTCGAACATGCCGTTTTTGGCAAATTTGACCATCGGCTGGAGGCCCGCAATATAGGCGTCGTAGCGTGCCTTCAGGTCTGCATCCAGCGCTTCGTCCGCAGCGCTACGGACGGAACGATGCATATAGGCGGTAAAGCTATCCTGGGATTGCTTAATGCGCGTTTCCGCCTCACGGATGTTCTGCTTCATGGCCTCCATCTCCGCGATACGGCTTGCCGCGCCGGCGTGGATCATATTGATACGCGCGGTGCGCAGATGGTTTGAGCTGTTCGACAGCCCCATACGCACCTGAATTTCGGACGTAACGTCCTGCTGATCGTTGTCCGCCTGTAGCAGGAAATACCCCGCCAGACCCGAACTCAAGGCAAACAGCAGAATAATGCCACCGAGAATGGAGGAAAACAGCGGAACCAGCCTGATGTGATGCAGGAAGCTCAGCTTGCGCTGCGCCTGCATCGAAGAAGTGTTGTCCATGACCGTCGACTCTCTTATAGGTAAGATGCGCAAAAACACGCCTGTTAGATAGTCATCGGCACGGCAGAGATTTAGATTACGGCTAAAAACGCCGCACTGGTCACACTTTAGAGAAGATTATTAAAGAAATGCCAGCGGCTAAAAACCGCTGGCAGAAGAGTTACTTGTCGCCGAAATGAATGACGGTGCGGATGGATTTTCCTTCGTGCATCAGATCGAACGCCTCGTTGATCTGCTCCAGCGGCAAACGGTGGGTGATGAACGGGTCGAGCTGTATTTTACCGACCATCGCGTCTTCCACCATGCCGGGAAGCTGGGTACGCCCCTTCACGCCGCCAAAGGCGGAGCCGCGCCAGACGCGTCCGGTCACCAGCTGGAATGGACGGGTTTTGATCTCCTGTCCTGCCCCGGCCACGCCGATGATGATGCTCTCACCCCAGCCCTTGTGGCAGCATTCCAGCGCAGAACGCATTACGTTGACGTTGCCGATACACTCGAAGCTGAAGTCCACGCCGCCGTCGGTCATCTCAACGATGACGTCCTGAATCGGTTTCTCGTGATCTTTCGGGTTCACGAAATCGGTCGCGCCCATTTCACCCGCCAGCTTGAATTTTTCCGGGTTGGTATCGACCGCGATGATACGCCCGGCCTTCGCCTGCACCGCGCCCTGAATCACCGCCAGACCAATGCCGCCGAGACCAAACACCGCCACGGTGTCGCCCTCTTTGACTTTTGCCGTGTTATGCACCGCGCCAATGCCGGTGGTTACGCCACAGCCCAGCAGGCAGACTTTATCCAGCGGCGCCTGCGGGTTGACCTTCGCCAGCGAGATCTCCGCGCAAACGGTGTATTCGCTGAAGGTGCTGGTACCCATGTAGTGATAGATTGGCTCACCGTTGTAGGAGAAACGGGTGGTGCCGTCCGGCATCAGCCCTTTCCCCTGAGTGGCGCGCACGGCCTGGCAGAGGTTAGTTTTACCGGATTTACAGAACTTACACTCGCCGCATTCCGCCGTGTACAGCGGGATAACGTGATCGCCTGGCTTCAGGCTGGTCACGCCCTCGCCCACTTCCACCACAATCCCGCCGCCTTCATGACCCAGCACCGCCGGGAAGACGCCTTCCGGATCGTCACCGGAGAGGGTAAATGCATCGGTATGGCACACGCCGGTATGGGTGATTTTGATCAGCACTTCGCCTTTTTTCGGCGGTGCGACGTCGATGTCGACGATTTTCAGCGGCTGGCCGGGGCCAAATGCAACAGCTGCGCGAGATTTCATCATGTCTTCCCTTTTTGTCAGGTGTGTGGATTTATTTTAGATAAGAGCGCAGCAAATGGCCGACTTCCGCCATGCGTACGGCTCGCTGATCCGGCGTTGTGTCTCCCGTCACCAGCTCGTCTTTGAGATGTATTTCAACCATTTCGCCCATCAGGCCATTGGCAGCGCCGCGCACGGCGGCAATTTGCTGCAGGATGGCCAGACAGGGGTCGCCCGACTCCAGCGCGCGTTCAAGGGCATCAACCTGGCCCCGAATGCGGCGGACGCGGGTAAGAATACGTTTTTTATCTTCGGGTGAGTGCGGCATATGCCCTCCTGATACTATAGGGGGGTATGGTATATGAGTTATCTTACATATGTAAACTTACTTTTAACGTGAAATCTAGATCGCGCTGAGCTTATCCGGCACTCATCCCCCTGCCATCTTGCGCCAGCATTTGCAGCTCCTCCTGAAGCCATCGGGTCGCCCCCCGCTGGCCGCTGCGCTTATGCGAGTAAATTTTCACCTCAAATTTGGGAATAGAGAACGGCAAGGCAAAAATCCTCAGTTCCGCCGCCGCAACCAGCTTCTCGGCGGCGTAACGAGGAATGGCCATCAGCAGGTCGCTTTCCGCAACGATAAATGGCGCGCTCAGCATCGACGGCGTTTTGATCGCAATGTGCCGCGTATAGCCCAGCTGCTCGAGCCGCACGTCCAGGACGCCCTGCTTTTCATTCCACGGCGTCACCACCAGGTGTCGGGCCGCGAGATAATCCTCCAGCGTTAGCCGGGTCCGGCTTGCGTTGCTGATAACCACATACTCATCCTCAAACCAGCCGATCTCTTCCAGTTCCGGATGGCGGATATCGTCCTCGGTGCTGAAACCCAGCGCCAGATCTACCTCGCCCGCCAGCAGCTCCGTCAGCGCCGGGCTGTGCGGCAGATAGCGCAATTCGAAACGCAAGCCCGGGGCAGCAGTCTGCAGCTTGTGCATCAGAGCGGGAAAAATACATAGCGCGGTAAAATCCGTAATCCCAATTTGCAAGCTTTCGGTACTGCTGGCGGCGTCAAACTCCGGCTGCGGGGTCAGCTCCTGATTAAGGAACGACAATGCGGAAGCAATAGAAGGCGCAAGCTGAGAGGCGTACACGCTGGGGGACATACGATGCCCTTCCCGAAAAAAGAGCGGATCGTTAAGGGCCGTGCGCAGACGCGACAGCGCATGGCTCAGCGCCGAGGTGCTCATCGCCAGCTCGTCGGCTGCGAGGCGAACAGAACGGTGGCGGTAAATGGCGTCAAAAACGGGCAGCAGGTTTAAATCAAGACGTCTCAGCGCCGGATGCATAATATTCATCATTTGTTGATTTCATTGCACTTAATTCTTCGGACAATACTCCGTATGCTTAACGCCATCAATCGCGAACCGTGCAAATAACAGGAAAAACAATGAGCATAACCCTTCGTCAGGCCCGTCCCGAAGATGCAGCGGCTATTTACGCCATGATCTATGAGCTGGCGGTATATGAAAAAGCCCCCGAAGAGGTCGTAACCACGCCGGACGAGATCCGGGAAACCCTCTTTGGTGCGGGCAGTAAAACCGAGGCGTTGATCGCTGAGTTTGACGGCAGGATCGCCGGCTATGCCGTGTTCTTCACCAGCTATTCGACCTGGCTTGGACGCAACGGGATTTATATGGAAGACCTGTACATTTCCCCGGACTACCGCGGTAAAGGCGCAGGCAGAGCGCTGCTGAAACATATCGCTCAACTCGCGGTAAAACGGCAATGTGGCCGCCTTGAATGGAGCGTGCTGGACTGGAACCAGCCCGCCATCGATTTTTATCTCAGCATTGGCGCGCTGCCGCAGTCCGAATGGGTGCGCTACCGTCTTGACGGCGAAGCGCTGCTCAAATTTGCCGAATAGCGGCACCGCTCAGCGCGAGGATCCCGACCAGGCGGATCCTCGATTCCCGCCAGTACTGTCTGAAGACATTAATAACTTGTGCTACAATTCCATAAATTTCATTAACATATTGTAGAACATCATGAGTACAACCCCCTTCATCCGCCCGCAGCTCACCCTGCCAAACGGCGCCGATAAACTTCTGCTGCACTCCTGCTGCGCCCCCTGCTCCGGTGAAGTCATGGAAGCTATTCAGGCCTCGGGCATTGACTACACCATTTTCTTCTATAACCCCAACATCCATCCGCAAAAGGAATACCTCATCCGTAAGGAAGAAAACATTCGTTTTGCAGAAAAACACGGCGTGCCGTTTGTTGATGCCGATTACGATACCGATAACTGGTTCGAGCGTGCAAAAGGCATGGAGTGGGAGCCCGAGCGCGGCGTCCGCTGCACCATGTGCTTCGATATGCGCTTCGAGCGTACGGCGCTCTACGCGGCGGAAAATGGTTTCAGCGTTATCAGCAGCTCGCTGGGGATCTCTCGCTGGAAGAATATGCAGCAGATCAATGACTGCGGCCAGCGTGCGGCAGCGCGCTATCCGGGGATGGTCTACTGGGACTACAACTGGCGCAAACAGGGCGGCTCATCACGCATGATTGAGATCAGCAAGCGGGAACA
Organism: Enterobacter cloacae complex sp. P38RS; assembly: GCF_014930775.1. Lineage (NCBI taxonomy): Bacteria > Pseudomonadati > Pseudomonadota > Gammaproteobacteria > Enterobacterales > Enterobacteriaceae > Enterobacter > Enterobacter cloacae complex sp. P38RS. The sequence goes on along the minus strand of NZ_JADBRS010000007.1, from coordinate 36,438 downwards.
GTTTTACCAGCAGGAATATTGCGGCTGCGTGTATTCCCTTCGGGACAGCAACCTGCACCGCAAGTCTCAGGGCCGCCCGCTTATCCGCATTGGCAAACTGTATTACGGCCATGATGAGAACGAAAAATAACGGCCTCTTCTGGTGTAGATATATCCGAAAACCGGCCAATTCCCTCCGAAATTTAGCGTTCCGCCTCTCATCTTTTCAAAGAGAGGCTATCCTTTAACTATCAACAAAAGGAGGCAAAAATGTCTGATTTCGGTACTGATAAAAACACCCAGTTTGCTGAAGACAAAGCAAAAAATAAATTTGATGAACTTTCAGGTTCAGCCCAGCAGCAGTTCGGTGAATTCGTTGATTCACCGAAGCATCAGGTAAAAGGCGCTGCGAAAAAATATGCCGCACAGGCCAGCGATGCTGTCTCTGACGTGACTGAAGCGGTCAGAAATAACCCGCTCACCGGTCTTATCGCCGCGGGTGCGGTCGGTATTGTGCTTGGCCTGTTGCTGGGGCGCAAATAAACAAGGCCCTTCGGGGCTTTATTTTTTAGCTGAACAATCTCACCATGCGGTCTAATTCCTCCTCTTTCACGGCGCGAGAGAGATAATATCCCTGAAAGTTTTTCACACCAAGCTCGACTAATTTTTCAAACTTCTCCTCACTGTCAACGCCCTCTGCAATGCAAGCTGTTCCGGTCATGTCGCTGTAAATCTGTATCGCTTTAATCAGATTATAATCGTTGTCGTTCGCCACAAAATGATCGACGATGTCCCGATCCAGTTTCAGCCCATCAAAATGCACCTGCCTCACGGGGAACATGGCATGATGGCTTGAGAAGCAGTCGTCAAGAAACAGTTTGCACCCCGTTTTACGCAGGTGCCGCATGGTTTCTGGGATGCTTTTATCTTTCGTTACATCAATATCTTCCGCGAATTCAAAGACCAGCTTTTCTGCCCACTGGGGGTTAAGCAGCATGCCGATGGCTTTCCTGGCCATCTCTGGCAGCGCGTTCCCGGACGCCAGGCGAGGCGGTATATTAACGGAAAAATAGAATTTACCGTTATATTTATTAATCCCGGACACGGCGGCGTGGATCACCATAGCCGTAATCTTTAGCCATACTTCATAATTAGCGATATTATTCAGAAAACGGGCTGGCTTGACTATTTTACCGTTCTTATTCCAGCGAATAAGTATCTCAAACCCCACTCCTTTCTTGTCACGATCGGTAATGATCTGGTAGGCGGGGAATATCTCCCTTTTCACCAGCGCATTAAAAACTTCCGCTTCTTTATCCGTGAAGTCCACTCTTTGATTTTGGTTTTTAATCCGCCTTTCCACTTTTACATTGCGCGGTTCATTCAACCATCGCTTGATACAATGTAATTTCTGCAGACCTTCTTTACGATGGGTGTAAACCGTTTTATTAGAAAGCCTCAGTTTGTCGCACAGGTCTTTTATAGACATGCCGCGATAGAAGTTCAATAAAACATCAACCTCTCTTCTTGTCAGCCATTTGAGTTTTTCTGACGAAGAACAGTCCAGATAGTAATCGCGTAATAAGCGCGAGCGGTCCTTAAAGCCATTATTGTGGGTGTGGAAACAGGATATTACATCAGATACGCTGGCTATGCGAATCAATGATAATTGATGACTGTTATTTAGAAGACTACCCAGGGTTCGATACAGCCAGCTGTCCGGTATATCACCATACAGGGTAACACGACGAATAACAGGAAGTGAATTGAGTACGGATGCCAGTCGCGTCAGGCTCTCCAGGAGAGCTACCGTACCTTTTCCCAGGAACACTACGATGTGAGCGTTTTGATGAATAAGGATATTTTCCTTGTCAGGATCAGATAACTCATCTCCATCAAAGTGAATATGCGCAGTCTCTATGCCGTACTTTTTGAGCAGCAGGTGATATCCCTGAAACGTAAAGCCGCAGGTTGAAATGACAAATCTTTGCTCGTTGCGCGCATCATTCCTGAGAGAAATTTGGTGGGTCATAACCTGCTCCTGGGCACGAAAGCGCCATTATTATTATGAGTATGGAAACCAACAGCGGTGTGTATAATAATTTTACAATACACCATCAGGTTAAGATACTGTTATCAACGCCATGCACTGTAACATCTTTGCGTTAATCACCCTTTTCCACGCATAAATATAACTCTATATTTCTTTTAAAATACCGACCGCAAGCCACTTTTTCTCAGGTATAATGAAAATTCCGAAAAAGAAGGCTGGATACTTCATCTATCGGCTCATCAAATACGAGAAAAATGCTATGGATAATCACATCTCATCCAGGGCCTTGCTACATCGAAGGGATGTTATAAAAAGCAACCCGCGGTTTAGTGAGGCAATATTAGAGCACTACACAATCAATGACGCCATCTACAAAAAACAACCCTTGTTCTACAAGACAATGCTTCAGGAATCACGGTTTAACATTATTCTTTCCATGTGTTGTTTTATATTTGGCAATCAGGCCGAATCCGTCTCAGAGATAAAAGAGTTATGTTCCCGCTATAAAATAGCCAGCCCCAACAGCGTTATTGCGATCATTACGTTACTCAGAACCACAGGACGCATCAGGACCTGGCGCTGCACGGAAGACCGGCGAAAAACGAGAATTGCCCCAACCGAAAAAGGATTGAATGAACTCAAACGCTATATGTCCGGTGCATTTTTACCCGTCAGCATTCTTTACCCGACGTTTAATATAGATGTAAATCTGCTGGATAATGACACATTGAGAAATAATTTCTTCCGCCGCGCGGCAGAATATCTTTTTCGGGGATTAACGTTCAGAAAAGTTTTACCGGAAGTGGGGTTATTTATTGATAAGGATGGAGGCCGCATGATTATGCTGTATCTTTACCTGCAGGCCATAAAAAACAAATCCGCCCACGGCGCGGTTATTCAATATTCCGCTAGCACGCTCGCTAAAGAATTCTTTGTCTCACGGATCCACGTCAACCGGATTATCAAATCGGCGCATGAGGCAGGTTATCTTAAAGATCGTGGTGACGGTCGCCTGTCGGTGTATCCGGCGTTTTTCGAACTGGTCGAAAACTACGCCGGATTATATTTCGCCTATGTAACTCATTACATTAACGTGGTGCCGAAGGAGCGACGCCACCCAAACAACGTAACGTCAACGGTATAATACAAATGGCGTTCGGTATCCCGAACGCCAATCTTTATCTCTCGCGCAGCGCCTCTTTTGCCTTGTTCAGCGGTTTCAACAGATAATCCAGGATGGTTTTGCTGCCGGTTCTAATATCTACCGTTGCAATCATCCCTGGAAAGACCGGAAAGTCTTTGCCCTGCTTATTGGTCAGGTGGTTACTGTCGGTGCGGATATAGACGCGGTAGTAGTAGACATCTCTTTTCACCTCGTCCTGCAGGGTGTCCGGCGAAATCATGGTCACCTCGCCCTCCAGCCCGCCATAGATGGAGTAGTCATAGGCCGTAATTTTCACCAGCGCTTTCTGGCCGGGGTGGATAAACGCGACATCGCGCGGCGAGATTTTCGCCTCAACCACCATCTGGTCGTCCAGCGGGACCAGGCTCATCAGCTTGCCGTTCGGGGGAATAACGCCGCCCACGGTCGTCACGTCAATATCCTTCACAATCCCACGCACCGGCGCGTTGAAGGTCAGCCGGGTCAGGGAGTCCTCACGCCCTTTCATCACCGAACGCTGGGCTTCAATCTCCGCGTTGGCTTTCGCCAGCTCTTCACGGGCGCGGACGTAATACTGATTTTTCATCTCGGTGATTTTATTCTCAAGCTCATTTTTTTGACGCTCAAGACGTAACACCTCAACCTTGCTGGCCGCCCCCTGGGTCACCAGCGGACGGGTCAACGACAGCTCGCGCTGCACCAGCTCGGCGCCCTGACGTAAGCCGGCCAGCCCTTTTTCAAGGCTCTCGCGACGGGACTGATAGAGCGCCGTTTCCTGTTTGACCAGCTCAACGTCATCGTCCAGTTCCTCGGGAAACGCGAGTTCCGTGTCGTTAACTTCGGCCTTCAGTCGCGCAGCCGTTGCCAGCGCCGCGTTCAGACGAGACTCGCTCTCCAGCACGCTGGACTCGGTTTTAGTCCGGTCAAGCTGTGCCAGCTGCTGACCGCGCTCAACGATATCGCCTTCGCGAACCAGCAGGCTGTGGATAATCCCCCCTTCCAGGGACTGAATCACCTGCTCATGGGAGGACGGGATCACCTTGCCGCTGCCGGTCGTGACTTCGTCCAGCTGGAACAGGCTCGCCCAGGCGATAAACACCGCCAGCAGGGCGAACAGCGACCATGCCACCAGCGAGGATCGCGGCAGGCGCGGCTCTTTCAGACGGCTGTTATAACGGGAGAAATCGTTCATGCCGCACCCTCCTCTGCAACAGCCGCCGGCTTCATGGTCACGGTGCGCTGTGCCGCCTTTTGCGGCGCCAGCCCGTGCTGATGCAGGATCGCGTCGCGCGGGCCGTCCATCACCACCTTGCCGTTTTCCAGCACAATAATGCGGTCGACCAAATCCAGAATCGGCAGGCGATGCGTTGCTACCACCAGCGTCCGGCGCTTGCCCAGCCATTTGTGAAGATGCTGAATAAACTGCTTCTCGCTCATCTCGTCCAGCCAGGCGGTAGGCTCATCCAGCAGCAGGATATTCGGGGCAGTGATCAGCGCGCGCGCCAGCAGCAGCGCCTGACGCTGTCCGCCGGAGAGGCCCGTTCCGCCCTCGTTGATGATGGTGTTCAGCCCCATTTTCTGCTTACGCACGTACTCCAGCGCGCCGCTATTGACCAGCGCCTGATGAATTTCATCGTCGGTGGCGAGCGGGTTCCCCATCAGGATATTGTCCCGCACGGAGCCAAAGAACAGCCGCGCCTGCTGGCTAAGCAGCTGCATGTCGCGACGCAGGTCGGCCGGGTCCAGATGATTGAGAGCAATATCGTCCAGCAGAATGCTCCCCTGCTGCGGCTCCTGCATGCCCGCCAGAAGCTGCAGCAGCGTGCTTTTACCGGAGCCGTTACGCCCGAGCACCGCCACGCGCTCACCGGCGCGAATCTGCAGTTTGCTGATGTTCAGCACGGTGAGTTTCTCTTCCTCGTCATAGTAGAAGCCGACGTCTTCCAGCCGGTAATCCCCGCGCAGGTGGGCTTTATGCACCTTCTTCCCGTGCTGCGGATCGTCAATCGGGCGCTGCATCAGGTCGTCCAGCCCCTTGCGGGCCACTTTTGCCGACTGCCAGCGCGAGAGCACGCCAGAGATCTGCGACAGCGGCGCGATGGTACGCGATGCCAGAATCGAGGTGCCCACCAGCGCACCGGTGGTCATGTCGCCGCTGATGACCAGGTAACAGCCCACCATCAGGACCACCGCATAGACGATGGACTGCACCTCCTGGGTCCAGGTCAACAGCAGCCCCGTCAGCCAGCGCTGCTTCATGCCGACGCTGGCGGCCACGTCGTTGGTGTTGTTCCACTGGTTCTGGAAACGCTGCTCGGCGCGCATCAGCTTGATGTCTTCAATGCCCTGCACCGCCTCCACCAGCGTCGCGTTACGAATGGCGGATTCACGCATCCCTTCGCTGGAGAGTTTCCCCAGCGGGCGCTGCACCAGCAGGCCCGGAATAAGCAGCAGCGGCACGGCGAGCAGGACTACCAGCACCAGTGGGCCGCCAATCATCCACAGAATAAAGACGAACAGAAGGAAGAACGGCAGATCGGAGATCGCCGCAATGGTGGTCGAGGTGATGAGCTCGCGCACCGACTCCAGCTCGCGGATCTGGGCGATAAACGATCCGGTTGATTTGGAGCGCGCCCCGTTTTTAATTCGCAGCGCGTGGGCAAAGACGCGTTCTGATATGCGCAGGTCGGCGCGTTTCCCCACCACGTCCGAAATATGCACGCGCAGCATGCGCATGATGAATTCAAACACGATGGCGAGCATAACGCCGCCAAACAGCACCCACAGCGTGGCCTCCGACTGCGACGGTACCACCCTGTCGTACACCTGCATGGAGAAGACCATGCCGGAGAGTGCCAGCACGTTAGCGACCAGCGCCACCAGCATGATGTCGCTGTAGCGGCGCCAGTCCTTCAGCGCCAGCTGCCAGAACCAGTTTTTCTCATACGGTTTGATGTAGTCGTCCACGCGGGCATCCGGCGTGGACTCAAGCGGGCGCAGTACCAGCAGCGTTTTCAACCGTGAGCCGAGCGCGTCCCGCGTTAGCGTCGTCTCCAGCCCGCCGTCGCCGCTGAACTGCAGGCTCACGTTGCCTTCGTTGTCCATGCGGTTAATGACCGCGATTTGACCGCCAGTGAATTCCGCCAGCAGCGGCAGGCGCCACGGATCGAGAGATGTTGCATCCGTCGCCACGCGCATTCCCAGCCCTAGCTGGCGCGCCATCTCCTCCAGCACCAGCTGGCGCGGAGACTGACTTTCATGGTTAATCGTGACCCGAACGTGCTCCACCGAAAAGTCCAGCCGGTAGTGCTTCGCGATGATGAGCATGCCCTGCAGCCAGGGTTCGTACTGTGGATGTGTCTTCATAATCTCCGGGTTAACGCCATTCGTGTAAAGAAACGCCAAAAGGCCGCGAGGATTGCTCCCCGCGGCGTTGGTTTACGCAATTAACAGCTGATGATTCGCCAGCAGCGTCGCCAGGTCCGTCTGCACGCCGTTCAGCGTCACCAGGGTGGTTGGCGAGAACTGGCCGCCGGTACCGTCCAGATCCACCTGGATTTCGGTATTGCTGCCGTTCTGCACCACGCGGACGTAATCGGTGATGTTGCCCGCGCTGCTGTCCAGCGTGGCCACGCCGTTCACGTAGCTCGCCGAGCCCGTGCCGGTATAGCCGCTGCCGGAGAGCAGATCGCGCAGGTCAATACGATCCGTGTCCGCGGTCCCTTCCCAGGTGCCGACTGTGAAGCCGTTCACCACGTCGTGACCGTTACCGCCCGTCGCGTCCGACGCGTTGATCAGCTTGTAGAGCAACGTATCGTGACCGCCGCTGCCGATGTTGAAGGTGTCGTTCCCGCCGCGGCCTTCGAACTGGTTATCACCGCTGTTGCCGGTAATGACGTCGTCGAAGTTCGAGCCGTTGATGCCCTCAATGTTGAGCAGTCGTGACGTACCGAACCCGGTGTCCTGCGCGGTAGAGAGACGCAAATCAACGGTTACGCCGGAAGTCGCATTGCGGTAATCCACCACGTCCATCCCGCCGGTGTTGCTCCAGGTGTCGTAGTCGGAATGGGTATTCCAGCCGCCGGAACCGTTGTAGGTATAGGTGCCATCCTCTGCGATAAAGGTGTCGTTATACCCGGTCCCGGTGAGGGTCCCGCTGTGGCCGCCGGTGGCCGCTTCGGCCGTCAGAACGTAGCCCTCTTTGCCGTTGCCCGCCTCCAGACCGCTCCAGGTGACGTTATCCGACACGCCGTTGGTGATCTTCAGGATCTCGGCCGAATAGGTTTCATTCGGATCCAGCCCGTAGAAGCTCACCAGCGCAGAGGTATCGTTCGAACCAATACCAGACTGGGCGTTAATGATCTGCGAAGCCACCAACACGCCCGCGGCGTTGTACAGATTGACCGTGTTGCCGTAGAAGGCATTGATGCCCTCGCTGTCGACAATGTGCAGGTGCATCGCGGTACCGTCGGCAATTTTGGCGCTGTTTTGCACCAGCACCACCTTGCCGTTCTGCTGCGACACCAGCAGATCCTTCGCGCCGTCCCAGTTGTAGTCCACTGCCGCCACGCCGGTGGCGTAGGCCAGGCCAGTTTTAAGCTGGCTGGCGGTCCAGCTGGAACCGTAGCCGTTGTTGGTGAACAGCGTCGCCGTCTGTGAACCGCCGTAGGTGCTGAGCTTGATGATGTCCATCTGCCCGTCCCCGTTCCAGTCCACCGCCACCGAGAGATACCCCGCCGTGGCGTTAGAGGCTTCCACCGCGCTCTTGGTGGTCGAGAGCTTCCCGGTACCGTCGTTGTAGTAGATCACCCCGCCGTTGTTGTTGTAGCTGCTGCCCAGGTACAGATCCATGTAGCCATCGCCGTTGAAATCCGCCCACGTCATGGACGCCGCCGTGGTGGTATTCGCGGCGTTTACCACAAACACGTTGGTCAGGTTCTGGCCGATGGAGAGCGTGCCGTTGCCGTTGTTGTTGATCACGGTTAACGAGTACGCGCCGCTGCGGTTGGTGTGCTGGACAATATCCACCGTACCGTCGTTGTTCAGGTCGACGCCGGAGATTTCACGCCCGGAGTCGAACTGGCCGTAGAAACCGCCCTCCCCGCCGGTGCCGTCCGGCGACAGAACGCCGTTGTTGTTCACCAGGTAGGTCAGTGAGTCCATACCGGCATCGCCGTAGGCCAGATCCAGGTAGCCATCGCCGGTTTTATCGTACGCAATCACGCCGCCGTACCAGATGGTGGTCCCCATCGCCAGCTGGCTGGCGTTATAGGTGCTGCCATCGTAGGTCCACATCACCTGAGTAGACCCGGCGTAGGTATTCTCGGTCGCGAAGATATCCTGCGTGCCGTTACGGTCAAAGTCGGCGGCGGTCTGGCTCACCACGTAGTAGCCGCGGGTGTTGGTCAGCGTATTGCCGGCATAGGTCGAGCTATCGCTGCTGGAGTAAGCCTGAGTGTTCGCAATGATATTCCACAGACCGCTGCTGTTCATGCCGAAGGTCATGGTGGAGTTGTTGCTGTTCCCCGCCGTGGTCGCCCAGTCGGTATTCACCGTGGTGGTATCAATCACCAGGCTGCCGGTCGCCGTACCGGTGGTATTGCCGTTCCCCGCGCTGCTCTTCACCTGCGCCGTCACGCTGTAGCCCGCCACGCTCAGGGCATCGCCGTCCGGGATCTGCAGGTACCAGGTATTGTGGTCCGGGTCGACTACCACGGCCCCCCCCGTCTGGGAGGTGTAGGTTTTCCCGTTCACCGTCACCACCAGGTATTCACCGTTCACCAGGTCGGCGGAGACGGTACCGCTGACGATTGGGGTGGTATCCGACGTGGTCTGGGCGGTAATCGCCGCCGTGGTGGTCGGGATACTGGTATCAACGTTCAGCACGAAGCCGTCCGATTCCGTGTAGTTACCGGCTTTGTCGGTCACGCGCACGATGTACGTGTGGTTGCCATCGCTCAGGCCGTTATCCTGGAAGGACCAGCTTGCGCTGCCGTTCATGGTCACCTGACCGAGCAGAACGCCGTCGCGGTATAGCTGGACGATCTCGCCGTCTTCAGGGGCGCGGTTGAGCGTACCGTTGATCAGCGGTGCGTTATCGTCCGTGGCCACCGTGCTGCCGAAGGTGCCCTGACGCTCGCCTTCACCGTCGGTATAGCTCACTACCGTGCCTACCGTAGCTGGCGGCGTGGTGTCCACCGTCACCACCTGAGAGGCGGTGGAGCCGACGTTGCCCGCCTGGTCGATAATCCGCACCTGCCAGGTGTAGTCTCCGTCAGGCAGAACGCGGGTATCGGTGTAGCTCCAGCGCTGGTTGGTGACCGTGGCGTCAACCCAGGTGTTTCCGCCGTCGAGGCTGATCTGCACCCGTTCGTCGCTCGCCAGCGCGCTGCCCAGCGAGCCGTTGATGGTCAGGGTGGTGTCCATAGTGATGAAATCACTCCCGGACTGCCCGGTATCATCGCTGATGCTGTCGATGGTGATGCCGTACTGCGGCGCCTGGGTATCCACCGTCACGGTCTGGGTGGTAGTGGCACCGACGTTGCCCGCCTGATCGACTACCCGCACCTGATAGCTGTAATCCCCGTCGGCCAGGGTGCGCGTGTCGTTATAGCGCCACTGGGTACCGCTTACCGTGGCATAAACCCAGGTGCTGCCGCCGTCCATGCTCACCTGCACGTACTCACCCGCCCCTAACTCTGCGCCAAGCGTGCCATGCAGCGTGTACGAGGTCGAACTGGTCAGGAAGTCGTTATTGTCGAAGCCAGTATCCACGGTGATGTTATCCACCGTCACCGTAATCGCCGCATCCGGGGCGACCGTATCGACGGTCACCTGCTGATGGGCGCTGGCGCCCACGTTGCCCGCCGCATCCACCACGCGCACGTAGTAGTCATAGGTCTGGTTACCCAGCGTACGTCCGTCCACGTAGTACCAGCTGTTGCCGGTGACAATCACGTTCTGCCAGGTGACGCCGCCGTCGATGCTGATCTGGGCATACTCGCCGTCGGCCAGCGTCGCGCCGAGCGAGCCGTGCAGCGTCAGTGACGTATCGTTGGTGATAAAGTCGCTGCTGCTCAGGCCGGTATCGTCGCTGATGCTGTCGATAGCGATCGTTTTGCTGGCGTCCGGCGCAACCGTATCAATCGTCACGACCTGGCTGGCGGTGGCGCTGATGTTGCCCGCGTCGTCAATCACGCGCAGCTGGTAGTTGTAATCCCCGTCGGCCAGCGTACGACCGTCCACGTAGGTCCAGGTCAGGCCGCTCACGCTGACGTCGGTCCAGGTGACGCCGCCGTCGAGGCTGATCTGCGCGTGGTCGCCGCTGCCCAGCGCCGCGCCGAGCGTCCCTTTCAGGCTGATCTGGTTGTCGCTGGTGATAAAGTCGCTGCCGGACAGGCCTGTATCCTGGGTGACGGAATCCACGGTAATGGTCGTTGCCGCAGGCTTCGTCAGGTCAATCACCACGTCCTGGCTGTCCGTTGCCCCCACGTTGCCCGCGCTATCGATCACCCGCACCTGGTACTGATACGTACCGTCCGTCAGGGTGCGGCCATCGGTGTAGCGCCACGTGGTGCCGGTCACTGTCAGGTCAATCCAGGTGGTGCCGCCGTCGAGGCTGATCTGCGCCTTCTCGTTATTGCCGAGCTGCGCGGTCAGGGAGCCGTTGACCACTACCTGCTTATCGTTGGTGATGAAATCCGTCGCGCTCAGGCCGGTGTCGTTTTGCAGCGAATCAATGCTGATGCCCATCGACGGCGCGGTGAGATCGACGGTGACGGTGTGGTTATCGCTGGCGCTGTTGCCGATGGCGTTGCTGACCTGCGCCTTAATCACGTACGAACCGCCGTCTGCCAGGGCGGTGACGTCTGCGCTGCCCACCGTGTAGCTCCAGGTACCGTCATTCTGCACGGTCGCCGCGTAGGTTTTGCCGTTCAGGGTGATGGTCACCGTCTGGCCCGCAGGCGCGTCGGTGGTGCCGCTGACGACCAGCGGCGTGCCGTGTTCGGCCGCGTTGACGATATCGTCCTGCGCAAAGGTGTTAATGGTGATGGTTGGGACATCGCCATTCAGCGTCACGTCATGCGTTGCGCTACCCGGGTTGCCCGCCCTGTCGCTTACCGACGCGGTAATGGTGTAATCCCCGTCGCTCAGGCCGAGGAAATCACGCCCCGGCACGAAGACCGACCACGTTCCGTCCGCCCCGACGGTCGCCTGATAGCTGTGCCCGCTGAAGGAAACGGTCACCGTCTGGCCCTGTTCTGCCGTGGTGGTGCCGCGGATGGTCTGGCCCGCCAGCTGCTCCGCGTTGTTGACGATATCGTCATCCGCCACGGTGCTGATGGTCACGGTCGGCGCAGCGGTATCCACCGTTAAGGTGTGCGTGGTCTGGCCGCCGTTACCGGCTATGTCGTTGACCGACGCGGTGACCGTCAGCGCCCCCTGGCTCAGGATAGCCAGATCTGCCGCCGGCACATCGAGCGTCCAGGTGCCGTCGCTGCCCACAAGCGCAGTGTAGGTTTTGCCGCCCAGCGTCACGGTGACGGTCTGGCCCGCCTCCGCGCTGGTCGACCCGTGTACCGTCAGCGGCTGCTGCGCTTCCAGCGCGTTCAGCATGTCGTCACCCGACAGCGTCGCAATGCTCACGACAGGCGCGGTGGTATCCACGCTGATGCCGTGCGTCGCCGAGGCGCTGTTGCCCGCGCTGTCCTGCGCCGACACGGATACCTGATAGCTCGCGCCATCGGCCAGGGCACCCACGTCTGCGGCCGGAACGGTGGTCGTCCAGCTGCCGTCGTTCTGGATGGTGGCCGTATAGGTCTTGCCGTTCAGCGTCACGGTGACCTGCGTCCCGCTGGCGAACTGGGCGCTGGAGCCGTTAATCACCAGCGCACTACCCGCTTCTGTCGCGTTGATGACGTCGTCACCGCTGAGGGTATTCACCGTCAGCGCCACGGAAGCCGTGTTCACCACCACGTCGTGAGTCTGGGTGCTGCTGTTGCCCGCGCTGTCGGTAATGGTCGCGCTAATGGTCACGGTGCCGTCGGTCAGGGCAGAAATCACGCTGGCCGGAACGCCCACGCTCCAGTTGCCGCTGGCGTCAACGGTGGTGGTGTACTGGTTCGAACCGATGGTGATGACCAGCTTATCGCCGACGCTCGCGCCGGTTGCCGTGCCGCTCACGATCTGCGCCTGCCCGTGCTCCACGCTGTTGATGACGTCATCGCCCGCCACGACGTTAAAGCTGACGGACGGCGGTGTGGTATCAAGCGTAATCGCTTTGCCCGCGCTGCCCGGGTTACCCGCGGCGTCGCTCACGCTGACCTGCAGGGTGTAACCGTTTTCGGCCAGTGCGGAGAGGTCAGTGCCCGGTACGTTGACGCTCCAGATACCGCCCTGCTGCACCTGAGCGGTATAGCTCTTGCCGCCCAGCGTCACGGTGACCGTCTGCCCGGCTTCCGCCGTGGTGGTGCCGGAGATGGCCACGCCCGCAGCCGCTTCGCTGCCGTTAATCACGTTATCACCTGCCACCGTATCAATCGTCACGGTCGGCGCGGTCGCATCCACGCTGTACTCGCGGCCTGCCGTCGCGCTGTTGCCGTGCACGTTGGTGACGCTCACCTGCACGCTGGCGTCGCCGTCCTTAAGGCCCGCGAGATCCGCGGAAGGCACGGTGGCCGTCCAGTTGCCGTCGGCATCCACTTTCGCGGTGTAGGTTTTGCCGCCGAAGGCGATTGTGACGGTCTGGTTTTCCTCCACGTTCGAGGTGCTGCCCGAGAGCACCAGATCCGCGCCTTTCTCCGCCGCGTTAATCACGTCGTCGGTGGCGATCGCATCGATGCTGATCGCCACGGCCGCCAGATCGACGGTGACGTCGTGACTGATGGAGACCGGGTTGCCCGCGCTGCTCTGGCCTGCCACGGTGACGGTCACCGCGCCTGCTGCCAGGGCACCCACGTCTGCGGCCGGGATCGCCGCGCTCCAGGTTCCGTTCGCCAGCACGGAGGCCGCATAGGTTTTGCCGTTAACGGTCACGGTGAGCGTGGTGCCCGCCGCCAGCCCGTCGCTGGAGCCGGTGACGATCAGGTTCTGTCCGTGCTCGATGCTGTTGATCACGTCGTCGCCCGCCACGGTATTGATACGCAGACCCGGCAGGCTGGCGTCTATAACGATTTCGCGCTCGCCCGCGCCGGTATTGCCGTGGCCGTTGGTGACGGTCGCCGACACGGTCAAATCGCCGTTGCCCAGCGCCGTCAGGACGGACTCCGGCACGCCCACGGACCAGGTGAGATCGCTCTGCACCGTCGCGGTGTAGCTGTTGCCGCCAATGTTCACCGTCACCGTGTTACCGGCTTCCGCGTTCGCCACCTTACCGGTGATGGTCTGGCCTGCCGCCACTTCTGCCGCGTTGATGACGTTATCACCCGCCACGGTGTTGATGGTGACGGTCGGCAGCGCGGTGTCGACCAGCAGGTTCGCAGCGCTGCTCACGCTGTTGCCCACCCCGTTGGTGGCGGTCGCATTGAGGGTGTAACTGGCCTGACCGAGACCGGCCAGATCCGCAGCCGGAACCGTCAGGCTCCAGGTGCCGTCTGCGGCGGTCGTTGCAGTGTAGTTTTTTCCGTTGAGGGTCACGGTCACCAGGGTGCCTTCCGCGAGGTTGGCGCTGGTGCCGCTGACGCTTAGTTCCTGACTTTTTTCCACCGCGTTCAGGACGTTATCGCCGCTGATGGCGTTAAAGCCCACGGACGGCAGCCCGGTATCCACGGTGACGTTATGGCTGCCGCTGCCGGTGTTGCCCGCCGCGTCGGTAACAGACGCAGTGACGGTCACGGTGCCGTCGCTGAGACCGGAAATCACGCTGGCCGGAACGCCCACGCTCCAGTTCCCCGCCGCGTCCAGCACGGTGGTATACGTCTGGCCGCCGATGGTCACGGTGACCTTATCGCCCGCTGCTGCGCCGGTGGCGGTGCCGCTGATGATTTGCGCCTGACCGTGCTCGGCGAGGTTAATCACGTCATCGCCCGCCACGGTGTTGATGGTCACCGCAGGCACGGTCACGTCCACCGTCAGGTTATGGTTTACGGATGCCGGGTTGCCCGCCTTGTCGCTTACGCTCGCGGTCACGGCGACGCTGCCGTCGCTGAGCGACGCCAGATCCGCTGCCGGAACGTTCAGCGTCCAGCTGCCGTCCGCGCTGACGGTTGTGGTGTAGTCCTTGCCGTTCAGCGACACGGTCACGGTCTGGCCCGCTTCGGCGGTGCTGGTGCCGGAAACCGTCAGGTCAGACTGCGCTTCCGTGGCGTTCAGGATGTCGTCAGTCGCAATCGTATTGATGGTGACGGACGGCGCGGTGGCATCCACGCTGTACTCGCGGCCCGCCGAAGCGCTGTTGCCGTTCACGTTGGTGACGCTCACCTGCACGCTGGCGTCGCCGTCCTTCAGGCCCGCCAGATCCGCAGCCGGCACGGTATAGGTCCAGTTGCCGTCTGCTTCTACGGTAGTGGTGTAGATTTTACCGTTCAGGCTCAGGGTGACGGTCTGCCCGGCTTCCACGTTGGTGGTCGCGCCGGACAGCACCAGATCCGCCCCTTTCTCCGCCGCGTTGATCACGTCGTCGGTGGCAATGGCGTTGATGCTGATGGCAACGGTAGCCAGATCCACGGTAACGTCGTGGCTGATGGTGATCGGGTTACCCGCCGCGCTGTCGCCGGTGACGCTGATTTTTACTGTGCCTTCCGGCCACGCGCTCACGTCCGCAGACGGAACCGCCGCGCTCCAGGTGCCGTCCGCCAGCACCGTCGCCGCATAGTCTTTGCCGTTCACGGTAACGGTCAGCGCCGTGCCCGCCGCCAGCCCATCGCTGGAGCCGGTGACGATCAGGTTCTGTCCGTGCTCGATGCTGTTGACCACGTCGTCGCCCGCCACGGTGTTCACGCGCAGGCCCGGCAGGTTAGCGTCGATCGCGATCTCACGCTCGCCGCTGCCGGTGTTGCCGTGGCCGTTGGTGACGGTTGCCGTCACGCTCAGGCTGCCGTTGCCGAGTGCGGTCAGCACATCAGACGGTACGTTCACGGACCAGCTCAGATCGTTCTGCACCGTTGCGGTATAGCTGTTGCCGCCAATGGTCACGGTTACGGTGTTGCCCGCTTCGGCATTCGCCACGGTACCGCTCAGGGTCTGGCCTGCCGCCACTTCCGCCGCGTTGATAACGTTATCGCCCGCCACGGTGTTGATGGTGACGGTCGGCAGCGCGGTGTCGACCAGCAGGTTCGCAGCGCTGCTCACGCTGTTGCCCACCCCGTTGGTGGCGGTCGCATTGAGGGTGTAACTGGCCTGACCGAGACCGGCCAGATCCGCAGCCGGAACCGTCAGGCTCCAGGTGCCGTCCGCAGCGGTCGTTGCGGTGTAGTTTTTACCGTTCAGGGTCACGGTCACCACGGTGCCTTCCGCCAGGTTGGCACTGGTGCCGCTCACGCTCAGATCCTGACCTTTTTCCACCGCATTCAGAACGTTATCGCCGCTGATGACGTTGAAGTTGACCGATGGCAGACCGGTATCGACGGTCACGTTATGGGTGCCGCTGCCGGTGTTGCCCGCCGCGTCGGTAACAGACGCAGTGACGGTCACGGTGCCGTCGCTGAGGCCGGAAATCACACTGGCCGGGACGCCCACGCTCCAGTTACCTGCCGCGTCCAGTATGGTGGTGTAAGTCTGGCCGCCGATAGTCACGGTGACCTTATCGCCCGCTGCCGCGCCGGTGGCGGTGCCGCTGATAATCTGCGCCTGACCGTGCTCGGCGACGTTAATCACGTCGTCGCCCGCCACGGCGTTGATGGTGACCGCAGGTACGGTCACGTCCACCGTCAGGTTATGGTTTACGGATGCCGGGTTGCCCGCCTTGTCGCTGACCGATGCGGTAACGGTGACGCTGCCGTCATTAAGCGCCGCCAGATCCGCCGCCGGAACGTTCAGCGTCCAGCTGCCGTCCGCGCCGACGGTTGTGGTGTAGTCCTTGCCGTTCAGCGTCACGGTCACGGTCTGGCCCGCTTCGGCGGTGCTGCTGCCGGAAATCGCCAGGTCAGACTGCGCTTCCGTGGCGTTCAGGATGTCGTCAGTCGCAATCGTATTAATGGTGACGGACGGCGCGGTGGCATCCACGCTGTACTCGCGGCCCGCAGAGGCGCTGTTGCCGTTGACGTTGGTGACGCTTACCTGCACGCTGGCGTCACCGTCCTTCAGGCCCGCCAGATCCGCAGCCGGCACCGTGGCGGTCCACTTACCCGCCGCGTCCACCGTGGCGGTGTAGTTCTTGCCGCCGAAGGTGATGGTGACGGTTTGATTTTCCTCCACGTTTGAGGTGGTGCCGGAGAGCACCAGATCCGCCCCTTTCTCCGCCGCGTTAATCACGTCGTCGGTGGCAATGGCGTCGATGCTGATAGCGACGTTCGCCAGATCCACCGTCACATCGTGGCTGATGGAAACCGGATTGCCCGCGCTGCTCTGGCCTTCAACGGTCACGGTGACCGTGCCCGCTGCCAGGGCACTTACGTCCGCAGAAGGGAGAGCCGCGCTCCATGTACCGTCCGTCAGTACCGTCGCGGGATAGGTTTTGCCGTTGACGGTCACGGTCAGCGCCGCACCCGCCGCCAGCCCGTCGCTGGAGCCGGTGATAATCAGGTTCTGTCCGTGTTCGATGCTGTTGATCACGTCGTCGCCCGCCACGGTGTCCACGCGCAGGCCCGGCAGGCTGGCGTCTATCGCGATCTCACGCTCGCCGCTGCCGCTGTTGCCCACGCCGTTCGTCACGCTGGCGGTTACAGTCAGATCGCCGTTGCCCAGCGCCGTCAGGACCGATTCCGGTACATCGACGGACCAGGTCAGATCGCTCTGTACCGTTGCGGTGTAGCTGTTGCCGCCAATCGTTACGGTTACGGTGTTGCCCGCCTCGGCATTCACCACCTTACCGCTAATGGTCTGGCCGGCAGCCAGCTCCGCCGCGTTAATCACGTCGTCACCGGCGACGGTGTTGATAATCACCCCCGGCAGAACGGACTCAACGTTGACGGTGTGCGAGGTGCTGGTGCCGTTGCCGACGCTGTCCGTTGCCGAGGCAGTGACGGTGTAAAGCGCTTCACCCAACTGACCCACTTCGCTCGCCGGAACCGTCGTGGACCATTTACCGTTGGCCTCAACCGTGGCGCTGTAGGCTTTGCCGTTGAGCATCACGGTCACCACCGCGCCCGCCGCCAGTCCGGAAGCCGTACCGGTGATGGTCAGATCCTGCGTTTTCTCGCTGCTGTTGATCACATCGTCACCGGAGACGGTGTCGATGGTCAGCACCGGCGCGCTCAGGTTGACTTCCACCTCGCGCGTCGCGCTGTTGCTGTTTCCGGCTTTGTCGGTCAGCGCCGCGGTGATGGTGTAATCCCCGGCGGTCAGGGCACCGACGTCCGCCGCAGGCACGCCCACGCTCCAGTTGCCGGACGCATCCAGCGTCGCCGTGTAATCTTTGTTATTGATGGTGACGGTCACCACGTCGCCCGCCGCCGCGCCGGTCACTGAGCCGGTGACGATCAGAGCCTGCCCATGCTCGGCGCTGTTGATCACATCGTCATCGGAAACGGTGTTGATGGTCAGCTGTGGCACGGTGGTATCGACCAGCACATCGCGAGCCGCGGAGGCCGGGTTGCCCGCTTTGTCCGACACGACGGCGCTGACGGTATAGTTCCCGTCGTTAATCGCGCCCAGATCCGCAGAAGGCACGGTCACGCTCCAGCTGCCGTTGGCCTGCACGGTGGTGGTGTAATTCACGCCGTTCAGCGTGACGGTCACGGTCTGGCCCGCTTCGGCGTTAGAGACGCCGTTGACGACCAGATCCTGCTGCGCTTCGGCGGCATTGATGATGTTGTTGTCGCTGACGATTTCGATGGAGACCGTCGGCGCGGTGGCGTCCACGCCGTACTCGCGTCCCGCCGAGGCGCTGTTGCCGTTCACGTTGGTGACGCTCACCTGCACGCTGGCGTCGCCATCCTTCAGGCCAGCCAGATCTGCCGACGGCACAGTCGCCGTCCAGTTGCCGCTGGCATCCACTTTCGCCGTGTAGGACTTGCCGCCGAACGTGATGTAAACCGTCTGGTTCTCTTCCACGTTGCTGGTGGTACCTGAAAGCACCAAATCTGCGCCTTTTTCTGCCGCATTAATCACGTCGTCGGTGGCAATCGCGTCAATGCTGATAGCAACCGTCGCCAGATCGACCTTCACGTCGTGGCTGATGGAGACCGGGTTGCCTGCCGCGCTATTTCCCTCGACCTTCACGGTGACCGTGCCTGCGCCGAGCGCGCTGACGTCTGCCGCCGGAATGGCCGCCGTCCAGGTACCGTCTGCCAGCACCGTGGCCGCGTAGGTTTTGCCGTTGACGATCACGCTCAGCGACGCGCCCGCTGCCAGGCCGTCGCTGGAGCCGGTGATAATCAGGTTCTGCGCATGCTCAATGCTGTTAATCACGTCGTCGCCCGCCACGGTATCGACGCGCAGGCCCGGCAGATTGGCGTCGATGGTGATGTCGCGCTCGCCGAAGCCGGTGTTGCCGTGGCCGTTAGTGACGCTGGCTGACACCGTCACATCGCCGTTACCGATAGCGGTTAAGACCGTGGACGGCACGTTGACCGACCAGCTCAGATCGTCCTGAACCGTCGCGGTATACGTATTGCCGCCTATTGAAAGGGTGACAGTGTCACCGCTCGCCGCGCCGCTCACCTTCCCGCTCAGGGTTTGTCCGGAAGCGACTTCCGCCGCGTTAATCACGTCATCGATGGCGATTGCGTTAATGGTGACCTGTGGCAGCGCGCTGTCGACCAGCACGCTATGGCTGGCGTTCGCGCCGTTGCCTGCGCTATCGGTCACGCTTGCCGTGACGGTATAACTCGCTTCGCCCAGCGCAGAGACGTTCGCCGCCGGAACGGTCACGCTCCAGCCGCCGCTGGCGTTGGTGGTCGCGGCGTAGCTGATGCCGTTCAGGATCACCGTAATGGCTGTACCTTCCGGCTGGTTGCTGGTGCCCGAAATCAGCAGATCCTGGCCTTTCTCGACCGCGTTAATCACGTCGTCAAGCGCCAGGGTATTGATGGCAATCTCCGGCGCGGCCAGGGAGACGTCAAATTCATGCGTGGCGGTGGTGCTGTTACCCGCTTTGTCGGTGAGGGTCGCGGAAATCGTCTGCTCGCCGTTAGCCAGCGCGCCCACGTCTGCCGCCGGAACGCCCACGCTCCAGCTTCCGGACGCGTCCAGCATCGCGGTGTAGTCTTTGCCGTTCAGGGTGACGGTAATGACGTCACCCGCCTGCGCGCCCGTGACCTTGCCAGAGACGATCAGCGCCTGGCCGTGCTCGGCAATATTCACAATGTCGTCGCCCGCGACGATGTTGAAACTAATCTGCGGTACGGTGGTATCCACCAGCACGGAGGCATCCGCGCTGGCCGGGTTGCCGGCTTTGTCGGATACGGAAGCCGTGACCGTGGCGTTACCGTCGGTAATGCCCGCCAGATCGGCTGCCGGCACGTCCAGCGTCCAGCTACCGTCAGCCTGCACCTGCGTGGTGTACTGGTTGCCGTTGAAGGTTACGGTAACCGTCTGGCCTGCTTCGGCAGTGGACGTCCCGCTCAGGGTCAGATCCTGCGCTGCCTCAGCCGCATTCAGCATGTTGTCGCCGCTGATGGTATTGATGGTCACCGTTGGCGCGGCGGTATCGACGCTGAACTCCTGCGCAGACGACGCCGCGTTGCCGTTCAGATTGCTCACGCTGACCTTCACGCTGGCGTCGCCGTCCTTCAGGCCGCTCAAATCGGCTGCCGGTACGGTGTACGTCCAGTCGCCGTTGGCGTTCACCGTCGTGGTGTAGGTTTTACCCGCAAAGGTGATGGTGACGGTCTGGCCCGCTTCTACGTTCGCGGAGGAGCCGGAAAGCACCAGATCCTGACCTTTTTCTGCCGCGTTGAGCACGTTGTCCGCGGTCACGCTGTTGATGCTGACGGCGACCGGCGCGAGATCGACGTCCACGATGGCGCCGATAGTCACCGGGTTGCCGGAAGGATCCTGCGCGCTTGCCTTGATATCCAGCGAACCGTCCGCCCACTGGGACACGTCCGCTGCCGGAACCGCCGCCTGCCAGGTACCGTCCGCCAGTACGGTTGCGGAATAGATCTTGCCGTTAATGGTCACCGTGACGGTGCTGCCCGCTGCCAGATCGGTGCTTGAACCGGAAACAATCAGGTTCTGAGCGTGCTCAATGACGTTAATGACGTCATCACCCGCCACGGTATCAATACGCAGGCCCGGCAGTTGGGCGTCGATGGTGAAGTCCAGCGAAGACGAACCGGTATTACCGTGCGCGTTGGTAACGCTGGCCGATACGGTCAGTTCGCCGTTGCCGAGCGCGGTTAACTGGCTCTCGGTTAACGGCAGGCTCCATGAGAGATCGTCCTGCACGGTAGCGGTGTATGTCTGCCCGCCGAGGATAATCGTGACGGTATCGCCCGATGCCGCGTTAGAGACCTTCCCGGTCAGGGTTTGCCCTGCGGTGACTTCCGCCGCGTTGACGATATTGTCGGTCGCGAAAGTGTTGATAGTGACGACCGGCAACGCGCTGTCCACCAGCACATCGTGCGAGGTTGAGGCGCTGTTGCCCACATTATCGGTAACGCTCGCCGTCACGGTGTAATTGGCTTCGCCCAGCGCGCTCACCGCAGAGGCGGGCACGGTGACGCTCCAGCTGCCGCTGGCGTTAGTGGTGGTGGTGTAGTTGATACCGTTCAGGTTTACGGTGATGGTGGTCCCTTCCGGCTGGTTGCTGGTACCGGAAAGCAGCAGATCTTTGCCCTTCTCTGCCGCATTGATCACGTCATCTACGGCCAGGGTGTTAATACCGATAACAGGCGTCACGGTATTCACCACCACATCCAGAGAACTGCTGCCGGTGTTGCCGGACCGATCGGTCACGGAGACGTTAATGGTCCATGTGCCGTCCGTCAGCCCCTGAACGACGGATGCAGGCAGGCCGAGGCTCCAGTTGCCCGCCGCGTCCACCGCGGTGGTGTAGTCCACGTTATTAATAGTGATGGTGACCAAATCGCCCGCCGCAGCGCCAGTGACGGAGCCGCTCAGGATCTGCGCCTGAGAATGGGCCAGCTGGTTAACGGTGTTGGTGTCGGTGACAAAGTCATTAATGGTCACCTGCGGCACGGTGGCATCCACCAGACCAACGCGGTCCGCACTGCTGCTGTTACCTGCCACGTCGCTGACGGAGGCCGTCACGGTGACAGTGCCGTCTGCCAGCGCGCCAACGTCGGCGGCAGGCACGTTCAGCGTCCAGGTGCCGTCAGCTTGCACGGTAGTTTGATAGTTTTTGCCGTTCAGCGTCACGGTGACCGTCTGGCCCGCTTCAGCGGTTGTGCTGCCGCTGAGCAGCAGATCCTGCTGCGCTTCTGCCGCATTGATGATGTTGTCGTCGGTCAGATTATCGAGCGTAATGGTCGGCGGCTGCGTATCGACGGTCACCACGCGTGAGGCGTCCGCGCTGTTGCCGCTGACGTTGGTCACGCTGACGCTTACCTGCGCCCGCCCGTCAATCAGCGTTTCCATGGCGTGCGCCGGGACGGTCAGGCTCCAGGAGCCATCCTGCTGCACCTGCGCGGTAAAAGTCTGGTCGGCAAATTTCACCACCACGGTTTGCCCTGCCTCCACGCCCTGCGTCTGGCCGGAAAGGGTTAAATCGCTCCCTTTTTCTGCCGCGTTCAGCAGGTCATCGCCGGAGACGGTATCAATGGTGACCGCCACGGCGTTGAGATCGAGTTCAATCGGGTGTTCAGCCGCAACGGTGTTGCCCCAGGCATCTTCCGCGCTGACGCTGACCGTCATACCTCCGGCCGTCCAGGCCTGCAGATCCGCAGCAGGAACGCCAATGCTCCAGCCGCCGCTGGCGGTCACCACGGCCTGATAGTCGACGTTGTTGATGGTGACGACAATCGGCGTACCTGCGGCCAGATGGGTGCTGGCGCCGGTGACGGTCAGATCCTGCTGTTGCTCGATGGCGTTGATTACGTCATCGCCGGAAATGGTGTTTACGCGCAGACCCGGCAGTTCCGCGTTGATATTGATATCGCGCTCGCCGGTGCCGGTATTACCGTGCCCGTTGGTCACGGAGGCGGTAAAGGTCAAATCCCCGTCGCCGAACGCCTGAAGATCCGCTGAAGGGATCGTGACGTTCCAGGTCAGATCGCTGCCCACCGTGGCGCTGTAACTCTTACCGCCAACGGTAACAGACACCGTATCGCCCGCCGCCGCGCCGGTAACGCGGCCACTGAGGGTTTGGTCCACGCCCGCTTCGGCGTTATTAACCAGGTTATCCCCCGCAAAGGTGTTAATGATCACCTTCGGCAGCACGGTATCGACCAGCAGATTCGCCTCTGCGGAGCCGCTGTTACCCACGCTGTCGGTGCCGCTGACGCTGACGCTATAAAGGGTGTTCGCCAGATTCAGGACGTCGGATACCGGCACCTGAACCGCCCAGATACCGTTTTCGACGGTCGCCTGATAGCTGACGTTATTCAGCGTCACGGTAACGGCGCTGCCGTCCGGCAGGTTGCTGGTGCCGCTCAGGCTCAGCGGCTGCATCGCCTCCCGGGCATTCAGCACGTTGTCCTGGCTGATGGCGTCAATCGTAAATTCCGGCGGGTTGCCGCTCAGCGCAATGCCGTGCGTGGCGCTACCGGTGTTCCCCGCTGCGTCGGTGACGGAGACGGCAATGGTGTGGTTGCCCTCACCCAGCGCGCCGACGACGGAGGCAGGAACGCCCACGCTCCAGCTGCCGTCTGCCTGTACGACGCCGGTGAAGGTCTGGCCGCCAACGGTCACGGTGACGACATCGCCTGCCGCCGCGCCGCTCGCCTGCCCGGAAATAATCTGCGCCTGGCCCTGCTCGCTGGTGTTGAGGATATCGTCGCCCGCGACGGTGTTGATGGTGACGACCGGCGCGTTGGTATCTACCGTGAAATCCGCGGTCACGGACGAGCCGTTGCCAGCTTTGTCGCTGACGTTCACCGTCAGGGTGTGGTGACCTTCATTGAGGGCCTGCACCTCGCTGGCCGCCAGCGTGACGGACCAGGTGCCGTCGCTGCCCACCGTGGCGTTATAATTTTTGCCGTTCAGCGTCACCGTCACAATCTGCCCGGCTTCCGCGTTGGTTTTACCACTCAGCGTCAGCGGCTGGTTGTGCTCAGCGGCATTAATGATGTTGTCCTGCGCGAGCGTATCGACGGAGAGCGTTGGCGCAGCGGTATCCACGCCAATCGTCTGGCTTCCGCTCACGGTGTTACCCGCCGCGTCTTTGCCGCTGACGCTGACGGTCCAGGTACCGTCGCTGAGCGCCTGCGCGTCTGCCGCAGGCACGTTAACGCTCCACGCGCCGTCTGCTCCCACCTGAGCGGTGTAGATTTTTCCGTTCAGCGTTACGGAAACGTCGGTTCCCTGCGCCAGATGCTGGCTGCTGCCGGACAGCGTAAAGCCTGCGGACTGTTCGCTGGCGTTAATCACGTTGTCACCCGCCGTTGTCGCCAGCGTAAGCGTGGCCTCGGACGTAGAAACGGTCACGGTGATGTTGCCCGCTGACGTGGTTTTACTGCCGTCGATCTGCACCACCGACCAGGTGTGCTCTCCGTCGGCCTGGGTCGGGAGTTTTACCGTCCAGGTGCCGTCTTTACCGACCATCGCGCTGGCGATGGTGCTGCCGCTGCCGTCTTTAATCTGGATGGTCGCGCCCGGCTGACCGGTACCGCTGAAGGTCGGCGCGTTATCGTCCGTGAGGGCGTTTGCGCTCAGCACTCCCTGCTTGTCGCCCACCTTGTCCGACAGCAGGAAGGTCGGCGTGGCGCTTTCCACTTCTTTTGTGTTATCAATGACTTTCGTTTTGGTTTCGCCGTCACCGCCGTGGGCCAGCAGTGCGCCGATAGCACCGCCGCCTAACGCCGCCCCTGCAATCCAGCCCCACGGGGCATCGCTCAGGGCGCTTCCCTGCTCAAGGAAGGGTTCAATGCTGCTAATGGGTGTGGCCTGCGCGGTTAATTCAGTAGCGGCAACGCCTGATGCTTCCCCGGCATCGGCAAAAGAGAGATGAGTCAGTTCCTGCCCGTCGTTGAACACCAGCTCTGACTGATGTTGGGTTTCAGGATCTTCAACAAAATAGTTATTGCAGCGAATAACGCTGCCGTCCTTCATATAAATGAGAAGGTCTTTACCCTGGCGGACATAACGCACCACGTCCTGAGCAGAGCCCTGAATTTCAATCACGCTCGGCGATGAAATAGAGACCGACAGATTCCCTTCGCCGGTTAATTTCGTTTTCTCCGCCGTTTTGCGAATGATGACATCAACAACCTTTACGTTACTCATATTCCTCTCCTTGCAGGTGTACGGATCCCTGTGGATATATCCACCAGACGGATGTAGCTATCCCTGGGAAAAAACACCCATTATTTTCAGACTTATTTCGTGCAGCTATACGTGGCTTTTGTTAACTCAAATCGGGTAATTTTGCGGCAGCGTTTTTCTCTATTCCAATAAGCGGCATTAAATTATCAACCGCGGAAGCATAATTAATTGCCGAACTCCAGCCATCATACTCGGCGATTATTTTCGCCGACGTGGCCTGCCAGACATCCTGCTCAACGCTGAGCAAATCATTAATGCTCCGCTTGCTCAGGGTGTATTCATTTTTATAAACCTCGCGGGCCCGCAGCGCATTTTCCAGCTGCCGCTTCCCGGCCTCCATTCTTCCGCGTGCGCCGGTCCAGTCAGCTTGCGCGACGGAGGCCTTTTGCAGCACGTCGAAACGCGCCTGATCGACCTGAGAGGACGCCATCGCCCGTGCACCCTCAGCCTGACGCACGCGTGCAGATACCGCGCCGCCCTGATAAAGCGGTGCGTCAATATTGAGCTGGATCTGGTCGTCCCAGTATGAGCGGTTGTCCGATTCGTAACGCGTGCGTCCCCCCTTCAGGCTCAGGGTTGGCCAGTGCTGGGACTTCGCCGTTTCAACGCCATACTGGGCCGAACGTTCCATATTCTGCGCGGCCATTACCGCCGGTATTAACGAATAATCAATGCGGTTGAGCGAATCCGGCTCAACGGCGAGGTTTGCGGGTACCGGCGAATAATGATCTGCCTGCATTCCGGTTAATACCGCGAGCCTTGCGCGGGCGCTGTTCAACGCGGCGTTATACTGCGCCACCGTCGCCTGCATGCCGGCAATACGCGTGCGGGTCTGGAGTTCATCGGAGGTGGAACTCACGCCCGCATCGGCGCGCAGTTTTGCCAGCTGCTCCACGTTTTTCAATGCCTGAACATTCTCTTTTGCCGCCTGTAGCAGGTCGGAATAACGTTTGACCTCCACGTAGCCGAGCGCCGTTTTTTCCGCCACGTCAGAAAGCGTGGTCATCAGCTGGTAGCGGTAGCTATCGCGCTGTGCGGAAGACTGGCTGATGCTGTTGTTGGTCTTGCCAAAATCGTATATCAGCTGGGTCAGGCTCACCCCCCAGGCCGCAGAGTTCTTCAGCGAACCGCTGGAATCGGTGGTCTGGCTATGCCCCGTACTCCCGTTCAACGCTATTTGCGGCATCCAGCCGCTGCGCGCCTCGTCTATTTGCGCCTGACCAATACCTAACTGCGCGGCCTGCTGGCTAATTGACGGATCGCGATCGATAGCGAAAAGAATACTTTCCTTTAAGGTCGTCGTTGCCATCGGGGCAATACCTACCGCGCCACTATTGGCATAAGCCGTATTTAGGGCTAATGAAATTAACGCCAGCGTAGCTATAAATTGGCGTGAAACAGGCTTGCGTAATATCGTCATTTTATCTCCCTGACTCTGAGTGATACTCAAGCAATTACCCAAAAAGAGGTACAGATAATTAGACAAATATCTTATTTAACTTCCTCGCTAAATTTCAGGTAAAGCTCCCCATACCCATTTCCGATGGAGATGAGATCCGCCTTTGTCTTATTAAATTTAAGAAATTACTTATTTCATAAGTTGATTTGCAGCATAACAAAATGTGGTATAGGCCACTACACCCACAATGTTAATGCAGTGTTACATATAAGAAAAAACATGGGGTTTCTGGACAAAACTCCGAAAATAGCCTTTCAGATGAAACATCAAAACACACTGTAATTTAAGGAAAATTCTTAATCTCCTCTGCGCACATTTTTGCGTTAATTTCTGAGCGGGTCAGACACAAAGATTTTCAAAGAAGTGTCAACTTAAGTAAGAGCCATCGATTTGTTGAAAAATAATTCTAATAAAAAACATAAATCAGACATTAAATGCTTTATTTTAGTTACATATCAGCATATTCCACCAGTTAATGACAATGCGTTGGTTACATAACCCAAATCGTTGATTAAAACATAACATTAACACTGTGGTTAACATTCAGAACGGCTTAATGATATCCGCTTAATATAATTCCAATAATTAAACATCAACCTGGTTTACGATACTCCTTCCTTCTGCGTCAAAATGCTGTATTATGCGATTTATTGCGACATTTTGCAGGATTGCTGCCCATGCACAAAACCGCACGTCAACGCTATGTCCTTGATATTCTCAGTGAACAAGGTCAGGCCAGCATCACCGAGCTGGCAGAAAAGCTGCAGGTTTCGGCGGATACCGTTCGTCGGGATCTGACCGATCTGGAAAATCAGGGGCTTGCCCAGAAGAATCACGGCGGGGCTATTGCTCTGAATCTTTCGGCCATGAATCGTCAGGGCCGCAATACCCTGTTGCCGGAAACCAAGCAGCGCCTGGGGAAACAGGTTGCGCAGGCGGTTCCGCCGGGTTCCACCCTGTTTCTGGATGCCGGCAGTACGGTGATGGCCGTCGCTACTTTTCTGCAGGGGCCTCACACCGTGATCACTACCTCGCTGGATATCGCCCAGCATTTTAGCGACCGGGAAGACATTGAGCTTATTCTGCTCGGTGGAAAATGGGACCCGAAGCAGCGCCTGTTTGCCGGCAGCGCCACGTTGTCCCTGCTGTCACGCTATCGGGCCGATATCGCCATTCTCGGTGCGTGCGCCCTTCATGCCGAACTCGGTTTGAGTGCCGGTAAAGAAGCGGATGCCGAGGTGAAACGCGCGATGCTCGCCGCAAGCCATGCGCACTGGATTGTTGCCGATCACCTGAAAGTTAACCGCTGCGAGCCGTATCTGGTCTCCGGGCTAACCGATATTCATCAACTCTTTTTAGATCGTCCCTGGCCTGAGCTTGGGGACCCTGGCGCATTACGGGTCACGGTGTGCGCGCAATAACGTGGAGAAGGTCATGAGTAAAGTTCAAACAATCAACATTGCGCTGATCGGGTATGGTTTTGTCGGTAAAATCTTCCATGCCCCGCTGATCCAGTCCGTGGACGGGCTCAAGCTGGCGGTGGTCTCTTCCCGTGATGAAGAGAAAGTGAAGCGCGATCTTCCGGATGTGCTGGTGGTAGCCACGCCCGAAGAAGCCATTCAACATCCTGATGTTGACCTGGTGGTTATTGCCTCCCCTAACGCCACCCACGCGCCGCTGGCGACGCTGGCCCTGAACTCGGGAAAACACGTGGTCGTGGATAAGCCTTTCACCCTGGACATGCAGGAAGCCGGGGACCTGATTGCCCTGGCGGATGAAAAGCAGCTTCTGCTCTCCGTTTTCCACAACCGCCGCTGGGACAGCGATTTCCTCGGCATTAAGCAGATTATTGAGCAAGGCACGGTTGGCAAGGTTAAACATCTGGAGTCGCATATTGACCGCTTCCGCCCGGAAGTGCGCGTGCGCTGGCGCGAGCAGAACGTCCCCGGCAGCGGTCTGTGGTTTGACCTGGGCCCTCACCTGATCGACCAGACGCTTCAGCTGTTTGGCCTGCCAGAGTCTGTTCAGGGAAATATCGCCACGCTGCGCGACGGCGCAGAGGTTAACGACTGGGCGCATGTGGTCCTCAATTACCCGGATCATAAGGTGGTTCTGCACGCCAGCATGCTGGTGGCTGGCGGTACGGCGCGCTTTACCGTTCACGGGGACAAAGGCAGCGTGGTGAAAGCCAGAATCGATCAGCAGGAAGCGCAGCTGCTGGCTGGCGTAATCCCCGGCAGCGACGCCTGGGGCGAAGACGACGACAGCATGGTGTTCTTCGGAGCTGATGGTGAACCCCAAACGATTGCCACGCCAAAGGGCGATCAGCGGCAGTACTACATCAACGTGCGGGATGCGATGCTCGGGAAGATCGCCAATCCCGTTCATCCTGTCGAGGCGTTAGCGGTCATGGCTGTTCTGGAAGCGGCGGTGAAATCGTCAGAGACGGGGTCAACGCAGACGCTGGCGTTAACTGATGAAGAGCGTGTTCTTCTGGGTTAAAAAACAAGCCGGGTGGCGCTGCGCCGCCCGGCACGAGTTAAAGACTACTGACGCTTATTCGGCATCATGCGCAAAAGAGTATTATCTTTCCAGAAATAGTGGTGCATCAGCGCCGCAAAGGCGTGCAGACCAATCACGAAATAGCCCAGGTTTGCCAGCGTAACGTGCCACTCCTTCAGCACATCCACCAGGTCAAAATTCCCCTCCGCCGCGTGAGGCATCGCCAGACCAAAGGCGAACCAGTCGTTTCCACGGTTATACATCATTACAATGCCAATCAGCGGCAGCGCAATAAACAGCAGATAGACGATCAGATGCCCAAGGTGGGACATACCGGTAATCATCGCTTTAGGTTTAGGTTGAATGGGCGGTGCGGGAAACTTCAGGCGGATCAGCAATCTCGCCACCATCAGCACCAGAACCGAGATGCCGCAGGAGACGTGGATCATGTTAATAAGCGGTCGGTCGGAACGCGGGAAAAAGCCCCTGAATTCCATCGCGCAGTAGGCGACGACGATTAACAAAAACACCAGCCAGTGAATCGTGA
The DNA here is from genome assembly GCF_014930775.1 of Enterobacter cloacae complex sp. P38RS. Taxonomy (NCBI): domain Bacteria; kingdom Pseudomonadati; phylum Pseudomonadota; class Gammaproteobacteria; order Enterobacterales; family Enterobacteriaceae; genus Enterobacter; species Enterobacter cloacae complex sp. P38RS. The sequence continues at coordinate 7,253 of NZ_JADBRS010000007.1, read as the reverse complement.
TTTGCAGGCTTGTATATTTAGTGCGCATGGGATTTCCTGAAAAAAAACAGTCACCGCGCCAACATAATCTCCTTTCCTTAAAAATTCATTAACTTTTCTGTATGGTTTTTCAAATACTTCCCCTCGCATGAAGCATCTTCAATTGCTGCCCTGCCCGTGATGGTCTAAGCCTGGATGAGTTCAAACTGTCGTATCGACACGTTCACAGGAGAACACCATGAGTAAAATTGGCATTAACGGATTTGGACGCATTGGACGCCTTGTGCTGCGCCGCCTTCTTGAAACCCAGGACAGTAACACCGTCGTCGCCATCAACGACCTCACCTCCCCGAAAGTCTTGGCCTACCTGCTCAGGCATGATTCCAACTACGGTGGCTTCCCCTGGAGCGTGGACTTCACCGAGGATGCGCTGATTGTCGACGGTAAAACCATCGCGGTGTACGCCGAAAAAGAGGCAAAGCACATTCCGTGGAAAGCCGCGGGCGTGGATATCGTCGTGGAGTGCACCGGCTTTTATACCTCAGAAGAAAAATCGCGGGCGCACCTGGACGCCGGTGCGAAGAAAGTTCTGATTTCGGCGCCCGCGGGTGAGATGAAGACCATCGTCTATAGCGTGAATGACGATACCATTGACGCCAGTGATACCATTATTTCCGTCGCGTCCTGCACCACCAACTGCCTCGCCCCGCTGGCAAAAGCCCTGAACGACGCGTTTGAAATTAAAGTGGGCACCATGACCACCATTCATGCCTATACCGGCACCCAGGCGCTGGTGGATGGCCCGCGCGGGAAAGATCTGCGTGCCTCGCGGGCGGCGGCAGAAAATATTATTCCGCATACCACCGGTGCGGCGAAAGCCATCGGCCTGGTGATCCCCGCGCTCAGCGGCAAACTAAAGGGTCACGCCCAGCGCGTGCCGGTGAAAACCGGATCGGTAACCGAGCTGGTAGCGATTCTGGGTAAAAAGGTGACGGTCGAGGAGATCAACGCCGCGTTGAAAAAGGCGACCCAGGGGAATAAATCGTTCGGGTATACCGATGACGAGATTGTGTCGTCAGATGTGATTGGCTCGCAATATGGTTCGGTGTTTGACGCCACGCAGACGGAGGTGTCAGAAGCAGGAGACCTGCAGCTGGTGAAAGCCGTTGCCTGGTATGACAACGAGTATGGGTTTGTGACGCAGCTGGTGCGGACGCTGGATAAGTTTGCGGCGCTGTGATTTTCCCCTCACCCTAACCCTCTCCCCAATGGGGCGAGGGGATTAGATGATTTTACGCGCCACCTTCAGGACTGGGTCCTGTTGAAGCTGTCTCCATGCGGCGGTGACGGTTTCAGGGAATTCAACGTGGGCGATAAAATCCCGCCCGGCCGGGCCATAGCCGTTGGCGTCATCATACAGCCGCGGTAGTTCACCCAGAACCAGCGACAGATACCGGTCAACGGGCCACAGCCCGGCGTTGCCCCCTCTAAACTCCACGCCCTCTGTGCCGTTTTGCAGCACTGGCGTAAACCCGGGATGGCTGATCCACTGCAGTGATGCGGGTTCATCGCGGCACACGCGGGCAAACGTCGCCATCGTGCGGCGCTGCATCGTTGGGTCCTGTAGCACCAGCACGCGCCCGCTTGTCCGCTGACGCTCTTTCAGCATGTTCCAGCTAAAACGCGCGTTTTCACCGCAGTTGGTGGAACGATCTTCAACCCACAGGCGCGCCTCGGGGATCTGCCAGAACGCCCGCGCAACGTCGGCAAGAATGCTCGCTTCGGCCCGCCCTTCGACTTGTAAGGTGTGATAACGCGGATGATTTCCGATAGCTGAATATAAAAACGCGGTTGAATGACCAATACCTCCGCTAATCAGGAGCGGGATTTCTCGCTGCGCGGCAATACGGCAGGCTGCATCAATGGTCGGGATCACCGCGTTCCCTGCCAGAATTACCGCATCGACGTCCGGGTACAGGCGGCTGTCGCTCAGGTCATCCTGCGCCAGCCATTCACCGACAGTATTAATGGCCGCCAGCGTGGCATCCGGCAGGATGGGAAAATGGGTCTGTTCCATGATGAACTCCTTCTCGCTATCCCTTCAGGGTAGCGACTTCAGGTTCTCAACACAACGGCGACATCGGGCCGCTCTTTTTCCTTAAATTTCTCTCGTACATTTGATTAACATGCGCAAATCATATTCACTTGAATTATCATTTGCGGCAGACGTAGAATCGCTAGCCCGCTAATTATTCAATTATTTCTAAGGTAATGACGTTATGCGCCTGCCCGAACGCGACCCTTATGCTCCTCGCGAGTGGCAGCCCCATGAGAAACCCGCCCTGCTGGGTTCGCCTTCCACCCCCGAGCACAGTACGCCAAAACGCGTCGCCTATGGCGTCGTTGGGCTGCTGGTTTGCCTGACGGGGGCACTGGGCAATGCGGTGGTCACTGCCAACCTGCAAAACCTGCAGGGGACCTTCGGGGCCTGGTCGACCGAAATCGCCTGGCTGCCCGCAGTCTATGTGATGACCAACATCTCCATTAACCTGCTGCTGGTCAAATTTCGTCAACAGTACGGCCTGCGCGCCTTTACGGAAGGTTTTCTGGTGCTGTACGTGCTGGTCACCTTTTTCCACCTGTTCGTTAACGACCTCAGCTCCGCGCTGATGGTACGCGCCGCGCACGGGATGGTGGCCGCCGCGCTCAGCTCGCTGGGGATTTACTACCAAATCCAGGCCTGGCCTGCGAAGCATCGCCTGAAGGCGCTTACCATCGGGATCACCGGATCGTCGCTCGCTATTCCGCTGGCGCGTCTGTTTTCCACCGAGCTTCTCCAGCTGGACGAGTGGCGCGGGCTCTATTTCTTTGAACTGGGGCTGGCGCTGATCTCCCTGGCCTGCGTAATCGCCTTAAAACTGCCGCCGGGTGACCGACGCAAGGTCTTCGAGAAGAAAGACTTTGTCACCTTCTTTTTACTGGCTCCCGGAATGGCCCTGCTCTGCGCCGTGCTCTCTTTAGGCCGTCTTGACTGGTGGTTCGAGGCGCCGTGGATCGGCTGGTCGCTGGCGCTATCGCTGGTGCTGATTGTTTCCGCCATCGTGTTTGAACATAACCGCGCCAACCCGCTGCTGAACACCCGCTGGCTGTCGAGCGGCAGCATCGTTCGCCTGGGGCTGATTATGCTGCTGATCCGCATCGTGCTGGCGGAGCAAAATACCGGCGTCATCGGCTGGCTGCAGTACGTGGGGTTACAGAATGAGCAGATGACCCATCTGGCGTGGTCCATTTTCGCCGGGATCGTCTTCGGGATCGTCACCAGCTGCCTCACCATCAAGCCCACAAAGCTGGCGTGGCCGATTATCACCTCTCTGGCGCTGATGATTGTTGCCTCGCTGCTGGACAGCCAGTCCAATAACCTGACCCGCCCGGATCAGCTGATGGTCAGCCAGTTCCTGCTGGGCTTCGGCAGCGCCTTCTTCCTGGCGCCCGCCATGCTGGCCGCCATTGGCGGGGTAATTGCCGACCCGCGTAACCTGGTCAGCTTTTCGGTCATGTTTGGCATGAGCCAGAACCTCGGCGGCCTGCTGGGATCGGCGATTCTCGGCACCTTCCAGACCTGGCGCGAGAAATACCACTCCAGCCTGCTGGCGGATCAGCTCACCACGCTTAACCCGCTGGTCAACGAGCGGATTCAGCTTTATACCCAGATGTATAAAAGCCTGATTGGCGACAGTACGCTGCTGGGAACGCAGGCCATTACCCAGCTACAGACGGTGTCCACCCTTGAGGCAAATATTCTGGCCTATAACGATACTTATCTGCTGACGGCAAGCATCGCTGCCGCCACGCTGGTCTGGATTTTATGGCGCTTGCTGCGCCTGCGCATTACTGCCCGTATGGCGCTGAAGAACGCCACCGGCAACAAATAATTGTAATATTTCTGGAGAGTTTATGAGTCAGCAGGATGCCGCCAAAGAGCAGGCCAACACCCGCAAAAATGTGCGCATTGTTTCCGTTTTCACCGCCGCTGCCATCGGTATTGTCGGCGTGCTGGTCATTCTTTACGCCTGGCAGCTGCCGCCGTTTACCCGCCACGCGCAGTTTACCGACAACGCCTACGTGCGCGGCCAGACGACGTTCATTAGCCCCCAGGTTAACGGCTATATCACCGAGGTGAAGGTTCAGGACTTTGTGCAGGTCAAAAAAGGCGATCTGCTGCTGCAGATCGATGACCGCATCTATCGCCAGCGCGTCCATCAGGCCGAGGCGCAGCTGGCGATGAAAATAGCCGCCCTGAATAACAACCTGCAGCAGCGGAAAAGCGCCGAAGCGACCATTGCCAAAAATGAAGCCGCGCTGAAAAATGCCCGCGCCCAGAGCCTGAAAACCCAGGCGGATTTAAAGCGCGTGAAGGATCTGACGGCGGATGGTTCGCTTTCCATTCGGGAGCGCGATGCCGCGCTGGCCAGTGCGGCTCAGGGCAGCGCAGATATCGACCAGGCGAAAGCCACGCTTGAGATGTCGCGTCAGGATCTGCAGACGGTGATTGTGAACCGCGGCGCGCTGGAGGCAGATGTTGAAAACGCCAAAGCGGCTCTGGAGCTGGCGCAGATTGACCTGCAAAACACCCGCATTATCGCCCCGCGCGACGGCCAGCTCGGCCAGATTGCCGTGCGTCTCGGCGCGTACGTGACCGCCGGAACGCACCTCACTACGCTGGTGCCGCCGCAGCACTGGGTGATTGCCAACATCAAAGAGACCCAGTTGGCGGAGCTGCGCGTCGGTCAGCCGGTGAAGTTTACCGTCGATGCCTTAAACAACAAAGCGTATCAGGGCCGCGTAGAGAGCATCTCGCCGGCGACCGGGGTTGAATTCAGCGCTATCACGCCGGACAACGCCACCGGCAACTTTGTCAAAATCGCCCAGCGTATTCCGGTGCGCATTGAGGTGCTCGGTAAGCCTGAAGAGTCTGCGCTGCTGCGTCCGGGTATGTCGGTACAGGTGACGATTGATACGCGGGAGGCGAAGTGATGATCCTTCGCCCGATAGCCGCGCTGGTGGGGGCGCTCATGCTGGCCGGATGCCAGTCCGTTGACGTCAAGCCGGCGCAGCCGACCCTGCAAATTCCGGCTCAATGGCGCGCCGTCTCAGGGCCAACCAGCCCGACGGAACAGCTCTGGTGGCGCAATTTTCATGACAACAACCTCAACCGCTATGTGGACCAGGCGCTAAAAAACAACAGCGACGTGCTGATCGCGCGGGAACGAATTAACGAGTATCAGGCGCGGGTCTTTGCCGCCGACGGCAGCCTGTTTCCTTCGCTCGACGCGGGCGTAACCGGGACGCGCGCCCGTTCTCAATCCGCCGCCACTGGGCTTCCGGTTTACAGCACGCTGTACAGAGGCAGCCTGACGGCGAGCTATGACGTTGATATCTGGGGCGTCAACCGCAGCACGTCCAATGCCGCCGAAGCCTCGCTGGAGGCGCAAAAAGCCGCCGCCGCGGCTGCGGATCTCACTGTCGCCTCGTCCGTTGCCTCCGGGTACGTCACCCTGCTCTCGCTTGATGAACAGCTGCGCGTGACCGAATCCACGCTGAAATCACGCGAAGAGGCGTTTAATCTTGCCAAACGCCAGCTTGAGACGGGCTACAGTTCGCGCCTGGAGCTGATGCAGTCGGATTCCGAGCTTCGCTCAACGCGAGCGCAGGTGCCCGTGCTGCGGCATCAGATTGCGCAGCAGGAGAATGCCCTGAGCCTGCTGCTGGGAAGCAATCCCGGTGCGGTAGCGCGTAGCGAAAGCTTTGCGACGCTGACGCCGCTCACGCTGCCGTCACAGCTGCCCTCCACGCTCCTGAATCGTCGGCCGGATATCGTGCAGGCTGAGCGACAGCTGGTTGCGGCTGATGCCTCGCTTGCCGCGTCACGCGCCAGCCTGCTGCCGTCGATCAACCTGACCGCAACCGGATCGATCCAGGATCGCACCCTTTCCGGCCTGCTGGACAACCCGCTCCAGCTCTGGAGCGCAGGCGGCAGCATTCTCGCCCCGCTGCTGAACCGCCAGGCGCTGAACGCGCAGGTGGATATTTCCCAGTCCCAGCGTAACCAGGCGCTGTATGCGTATGAAAAAACCGTGCGTAACGCGTTTGCCGAAGTGAACAACAGCCTTGATGCCATTACGCGCTATCAGGAACAGCTGACGGAGCTGCTTGCCCAGCAGGATGTGGCCCGGGAGACGCTGCGCATTGCGCAGAACCGCTATCGCAACGGTTATTCATCCTATCTTGACGTGCTGGACGCGCAGCGCACGCTGTACTCGGTCCAGACCAGCGTGGTGCAGGTCAAAAATAACCTGCTGCTGGCGCAGATTGATTTGTATAAAGCACTGGGCGGAGGATGGGTCAGTGCCTGAAAACCTGCCCGGTGGCGCTTCGCTTACCGGGCCTGCATTTCGCACCCGTAGGCCGGGTAAGGCGTAGCCGCCACCCGGCAATCCCTCTAAAGGAGTCAATCTATGCAACAACAATGGTCTGCAGTAGATAATTACATGATTTCTTCGCTTATCCCTGAGGATGAGGTTCTACAGAAGGTTCTTGAGAACAACAAACGCGCCGGGCTACCCGAACACGATGTTGCGGCCAATCAGGGACAGCTGCTGGCGCTGTTCGTGCGCATGACGCAGGCAAGACGCATTCTTGAGATCGGTACGCTGGGTGCCTTTAGCTCTATCTGGATGGCGCGCGCCCTGCCGCCGGACGGAAAGCTGATTACGCTCGAGGCGGACCCAACGCATGCCGATGTTGCCCGCCAGAATATTCGCCTCGCGGGGCTGAACGATCGTATTGAATTAATAGAAGGCCCGGCGCTGAACTCGCTGGAGAATTTCGGTGACGTTCCGCCGTTCGACCTGATCTTTATTGATGCCGATAAGCCAAACAATCCCGGCTATCTGGAGTGGGCGCTGCACTATTCCCGTCCCGGCACGGTGATTATCGGCGATAACGTGGTCCGCGACGGCGAGGTCATTAACGGGCAAAGCGACGACGCGCGCGTGCTGGGCGTGCGGCGTTTTATAGAGATGACGGGGGATAACCCACGCTTAACCGCCACCGCACTGCAAACGGTGGGGGTTAAGGGATGGGATGGGTTTACGCTGGCGATTGTGAATGGGTGAAGGCATCAGCCCGACCCTCTCCCTGTGTACAGTCCGGGGACATGGTAGACAGGTGTTCGGGGACATGGTGAACACTTTTTAACATCCTTTACCCATGGT